>JBGQJJ010000139.1:0-5397 GCA_041498955.1 Terriglobia bacterium | reverse complement strand
TATAATTTTTATTGAGGAAAACACTCCATGAAGGGACTCATCGGTTTGTTGGTCACTGCCGCATTGGGCCTCGGAATTTACATGTACACGCTGAAGCAAGCCGCGCCGGGCGCGGGCATGGTAGCGACGCAAAACATCAGCGTGGTCGGCGTGAAGAACGACCTGATTGCCATCGCGCAGGCCGAGCGGATGTATTACACGCAGAATAGCTCTTACGCTGACCTGCGAACGCTCACCTCCACTGGCACGATGAACATCACGCGCACGAGCCGCGACGGTTACACGTACTCCGCCGAACCCTCTGGGAACACTTTCACCGTCACCGCGACCTACACCGCGCCGCCCGTGGAGAATCCCGCAGGCGTCACGCCGCCGCACTTTCCCACATTCACGATTGATCAAACGATGGAAGTTCACCAGGTCGACTGAGCCGCCCGGAATCGAATCGTGGCCTATGGCAGACTGACAGCCGGACCGGCCCTACGTTTTTTTGTTCTTGTCCGCGACCAGCATTCCGCCCGACGCAAAATCCGTGTGCGCAATATCCACGAACACGATGTGAGTCGATTCGGGCTTGGCCCCCGCTTCTTCCATCAGCACTTTCGTGATGCCCTCGACCACTTTGCGCTTTTGATCGACCGTCCGCCCCGCCAGCCATGAAATATGCACATCCGGCATTTCGGTATCCTCCTGGGAAATCCCGGTCCGCGAGTCTAGCGCGAAAAGGCGAGCAGGAAAACCATGGCAAGACAGTGAACAAGAATCCACTGAGAAATACTCCTGCGTTTTCATCGAACACATTCGCAGGTTACGCGCACCGTCAGGTCAGGGACAGAAACCAGCTTAGTTATTGCTTTGCTTCGGCTTCCGTACGGACCGTGCCATTTGCCACGTCGCAAGACAGAACCGACGAGCTGCCCCCTGCCTTGGTTGCAATGGATGCAATCCCCGCGATGGAGGGCCACCGTAAATTGGCCATCCCGCCAGCTTTCGTGAACGTAGTACGTAATTGTTTGCGCTATGCCTCACCAACCTGGCAAACAAGCGAGAACCATGGGGAAAGAAGCGTTCCCATTGGATGCGTGCAATCCGAAAAAGTAGCGTCACAGGATGTTGTGATACTTGGAAAGCAACCTGGAATGCCACGAGCTAGCTGCCCAAGTCATGATGAGCGGTCTTATCGGGACGAGGACCGCTGTCAATACGAATTGAGATCCAAGCATCAAGCGGAGTGCCTGAAAAGATTTACGCGAGCAAGTTCCTCGCTCTGACTCCGTGCATCAATTGGCTTATTTCTGGACCAAGAGCCTCTGAATGCCCCTATCAAATTCAACTAGCGGGTAATTACTTCGCAACTCGCGCAGCGAACGCCAGTTCAGCAGCCGCGATGTTTGCTAACCTAGTAGGACTATAGATATCAAAGGAGTAGATCATGTCCTCACAATCTAGCCAATTGCCCTATTGCGCCAAATTGAAACGCCTCATCAAATCCGCTTTGCTCTGTATCGGGCTCCTCGGCGTACTCGGCCTGGGCGCCACAGATGCCCTCGGACAGGCATCGCCGAGTACCGGTTCCGGCGTATCCCGCACGGCGAAGGCGGTCACTTACCGGCGCGGCGGTGTCGCGAAAGTGTCCCTCCGAGGTACGAACTTGATGCCCGAAGGCACCGGTGAAGCCCAAATCGAAAACAAGGGCAATCGCGTGGAAATCGAAGTGAAGTTCGAGGGCATGACGCCGGCAACCAAATTTGGCTTTGAGTACCTTACCTATGCTCTCTGGGCCGTTTCCCCGCAAGGCCGGGCCGTAAATCTTGGCGAAGTACAGGTCAAGAACGGCGGCGCGCAGGTCAAGGCCATTACGGACATGCAAACCTTCGGATTGGTGGTGACCGCCGAACCGTATTTCGCCGTTTCCCAGCCGGGAGATGAAGTGGTCCTCGAAAACGCGGGCGATTCAGGCGGCGAGAGCATCGGCGCCACGTACGAGCTGGTCCCGCACGGCGTGTACTCTTCCTCGAATACCAAGATTGAGAACGTGATCTTCGGGATCGACCGCAAGACGCCGATTGAACTCTTCGAGGCGCGCAATGCGGTCCGCATCGCCAAAAACGCGAATGCCGGTAAATACGCGGCCTCCGCGATCGCCAAAGCCG
Organism: Terriglobia bacterium; assembly: GCA_041498955.1. GTDB lineage: Bacteria > Acidobacteriota > Terriglobia > Acidiferrales > UBA7541 > Palsa-360. The sequence continues at coordinate 3,244 of JBGQJJ010000139.1, read as the reverse complement.
ATCAACAGTTGAAAGAGGCAGAGGACGCCTACGGGCACAAGCGCGATTCCAAGACCGTGATCTCCATGGCGCGGGACGCCGTGCAGACCGCGGAAGAGGCTCGCGTAATCTCCGTGAAGCAGAAGGCCGACGAGGACGCCCAGGCTCAAGCCGACGCGGACAGGCGAGCAGCCGAGGACCGCACCGCGAAGGCGCGCGCCGACGCGGAAGAGCAAGCCAATCGCCGGCAGGAAGCCGACCAGGCCCGTCTGCAAGCCGAAGAGGCCAAGGCGGATGCGGTACGCATGAAAGAAGAGGCCATGAAGGCTGCGGCCGACGCGGCCAGGGCCAAGGAAGATGCGGACCGCGCACGCCAAGCCGCGGTTGCCGAGCAACAGGCGGCGCTTGCGCAGAAGCAGGTGGCGGAAACAGAAGCGGAAAAAGCCCGTCAGGCCGCGGCAAAAGCGGAGGCGGAAAAAGGCGACATGCGCGCGCAACTCCTGGCGCAGTTGAACTCCATCCTGCAGACCAATGATTCCGCGCGCGGCCTGATCGTCAACATGTCCGACGTGTTGTTCGACACCGGCAGCTTCACTCTGAAACCCGGCGCAAGGGAAAAACTGGCCAAGGTTTCAGGAATCTTGCTGGCGCATCCCGGATTGACGATGCAGATCGAAGGGCACACCGACAGCGTGGGCGGCGACGCATTCAACGTGAAGCTTTCGGAACAGCGCGCTGATTCCGTTAAGGATTTTCTGGGGGAACAGGGCGTTTCGCTGTCTTCGATCTCCGCCCAGGGATTCGGTAAAGCGGAGCCGGTGGCGACGAACGACACTGCGGAAGGCCGGCAGCGCAATCGCCGCGTCGAAATTGTGGTCAACGGCGATGCGATCGGGACATCAACCACCGCGACGGCTCGCCCTGCAAACCAAAACTCGTCGCCGGATAGCACGATAAACCTTCCGCGTGAAGAGGAATCGCGTCCGGGAAAATAGCTCGTTTCTCGTGCCGCCAATCGGGAGATTGGCGTTCCCGGCCAACGCCGGTATGAATTGCGGTCCGTGCCCGGCGCGGCGGCTGTGCTAAAATAGCTTCTGGATGCACCCCCACCTAAAGTCACTTATTGAATTGCAGGCCGTTGATTTGCGCTTGATTGGAATTCGGGAGCGCCTGGGCAGTTTTCCAAAGCACCTGGCGGAAGTGGAAGCGCGCGTTACAGCGGCGCGGCATCAAGTCACCGCGGCCAAGGAATCGCTCCTCACGGGCCAGAAAGAGCGCAAGACGTACGAGATGGATGTCGACCAGTGGAAAGAGCGCGCGAAGAAATACCGAAATCAGAGCGCGGAAGTAAAAACCAACGAAGCGTATAAAGCCCTCCTGCACGAAATCCAGAACGCCGAGAACGAAGTCGCCAAGGCCGAGGACCGCCTGCTTGAGCGCATGGTCTCCGGCGAGGAGTACGAGCGGCAAGTGAAGGCCGCCGAAGCGGCGGTAAAGGAAATCGAAGCGTCCGCGAGCAAGGAGCGCCAGGCGATTCAAGGCGAGTACAACGCCACGCAAAAGGAATTGGCCGCCGCCGAGGCGGTGCGCGCCGCCGCAATTGCCACGGTGCCGGAAGATTTGGTCGACCACTACGAGCGTATCGCCAAGCGCCACGGGGGCATCGCGCTCGCCGAAATCCGCGGCGAGGGCTGCGGCCAGTGCGGCGTCCACATCCGGCCGCACGTGATCCAGCAATTGCAGCGCGACAGCAATGAAGGATTTTTCCATTGCGAGACCTGCACGCGGATCATTTACTATGCGGATCACTCGGCGGCGCCTGGACCGCCGGCCACTTCCCCCTCCGCGGTTGCCGCTGCCGTCGATCCGCCAGCTACGCCCGCCCGTGAAAATTAACCGTAAGACGCGCAAATACAAGTCTTGTGGGTCGGACCTTCAGGTCCGACAACAATGCTGTGTCATGATGGGGCCTTCAGGCCCTGAAGCGTCAGGGGCTAAAGCCCAAGATATTGCGAGGCTGGATGTCGGCGCTGAAGCGCCGACCCACAAAACTACGGAAACGCCGGCTATGACAGGTGGAGTGATGATTGGTAGCATGTCAATGAAAAACGCGAATGCACGATCGAATCGATGATCAAACCCACCCACAAAGCGTCCGGAAAATTGTTCGAGGAGCCTGAAACGCCGTCGGCGCGTCAAGAAGGCGCGTACACGGCCAATATCGACGGCGCGGCGCGCGGGAATCCCGGCCCGGCGGCCTACGGCGTGGTGGTGCGGCGTCCCGACGGCACGACGCACGAGTCGCTCGGAAAATATATTGGCCGCCACACGAACAACGTCGCCGAATATTACGCGCTGATCGCGGCGCTCGACTACGCGGCGGCTAGCGGGATCCGGCGGCTGCGCGTCTACAGCGACTCGCAATTGATCGTGAATCAAATCAAGGGCCTGTACAAAGTGAAGCACCCGGACTTGCGCCCGCTGCACGAGCGCGCGAAGAAACAAGCCGCGAGCCTGGAAACCTTCGCGATTCAGTATGTGCCGCGCGAGCAGAATCGCGACGCGGACGACCTTGCCAACGCCGCCCTCGACAGCACCAGCGGCGTGAAGCCAGCCTACGGCGCCGCGCCGGCGAAAGTTGCGAGTCCAGCCAAGGTTTTATATCTGGAAGACTTGCACGTGGGCCAGAAATTCTCCTCGGGCACGTACCGCATGGACGAGGATCGGATAAAAGCGTTCGCTGCGGAGTTTGACCCGCAGCCCTTTCATATTGACGATGCGGCTGCCCGGGACAGTATCTTCCGCGGGCTCGCCGCGAGCGGCTGGCATACGGCGGCCGCAACGATGCGTCTTCTGATAACCAGTGGACTGCCGTTCGCCGGCGGACTTGTGGGTCTGGGCGGAGAAATCGCGTGGGCCCGGCCGACGCGTCCTGGAGACACGCTACGGGTGGAAAGCGAGATCCTCGCGATTGTGCCCTCACGATCCAAGCCCAATCAGGCTGTGGTTACGGTGCGGAACATTACACTCAATCAAAACGGCGAGGAAGTGCAGGTCTTGACGACAAAAATTCTCGCGTTCAAGCGTACTGATGGTCCCGCGAGACCCGATTGAGACCCAGTTTAGACATTCGCATTACTCAACTCTAATTTCAATGTGGGGTTCGGCTTTGTGGTTTTTGGTGGCACAGGCTTCAGCCTGTGGGGTTTCGACCTTGCAAGGACCAAACCCCACAGGCTGAAGCCCGTGCTACTTAGGACGCTTG
>JBGQJJ010000138.1:0-5403 GCA_041498955.1 Terriglobia bacterium | reverse complement strand
GTCCGTGTAAATCAGCCGCGGCAAATCAGCGGGCGTGGGATTTCTTCCGCCGAGCACGCCCCCCAATTCCTCGATGAGTTTCTCTTCGACTTCCGGGTTCTGGCCCAAGAGAAACCACGTCCAGGAAAGCACATTCGCGGTGGTTTCATGACCGGCGAGGAAAAGGGTCATGATTTCGTCGTGAAGCTGGCGATCGGTCATACCTACGCCTTCGTCGTCTTGCACCCGCAGGAATACGCTGAGCAAATCTCCCGACATCTGTCCGCTGGCGCGGCGCTGCTCGATGATGCCGTAGATCACTTTGTCGAGGCGCCCGACGGCGCGCTTCAAAAGCTGTGAGGTCGGGAGAGGAACCCACGCGGGCAAGAGCAGCGCAAGCCCGGCCTGCCGCAGGAATTTACCCATCAGTATACTCAGCGCGGCGTCCACGTCTTCCGCCTCGCGCGAGACATCGACGTCGAACAGCGTCTTGGCCACGATGCCCAGCGTGAGATGCATCATGGCTTCATGGATGTCGAGCGTCTGCCCGTCGCACCAGGACGCCAGCATGCGCTGCGTGTGTCCCGTCATGATGCCCGCGTAGGCCGCGACTCGCTCCTGGTGAAACGCGGGCTGGATGAGTTTGCGCTGGCGCCGCCAGAATTCGCCTTCGCTCAGCAGCAGCCCGTTGCCAAGCACACGGCGCATCGCGCGATAGTCCTTCGACTTGACGAAATTGTGGTTCTGCGTGACCAGGACCGATTCGATGTAGTCCGGCCGGTTCACAAAGCAGGCCGGCACGCCCAGAAAGCGGAAGAAAACGATGTCCCCAAATTCCCGCGCGCACCTCGTCAAATAGCCGATCGAGTCGCCGCGCGGTTCGAACACGCTGCCGAATAGAGGAACCCCCTTTGGACCGGGAGGAAGCTTCAACTTAGGCGGAAATCCCTTTCATCCTCGATGCCTCCGAAGACCGCGCCTCGCCCCAGACCTCGCGCGCCGTTTCCGCCACGAGCCGCAGCTTGGCCTCCTGGTCGGCCTCGGAGAGCAAATTTCCCTCCATCGTCGAGGCAAAGCCGCACTGCGGGCTGAGGGCAAGCCGATCGAGCGGAACGAATTTCTCGGCGGCACGAATGCGGTTCTTGAGCGCGTCTTTGCTTTCGAGAACGGATTTCTTGGTGCTGACGAGGCCCAACACAACGGTTCGGTCAGAAGGGACGTGAGAGAGCGGCTCGAAACCGCCGGATCTCTCGTCATCGAATTCGAGCAGAAACCTTTGAAATTTGGTCTGCCGGAAAACTTTTGCGATCGGGGCGTAATCGCCCGAAGCGTAGAACTTGCTCTGATTGTTGCCGCGGCACAGGTGCAGGCCGAAAACCACGCCGGGATGGCCGCCAATCACCGCGTTGTCCATCTCGATGGAAAGATCGAGGAGCCGGTCGGGATCATTTCCCCGCTGGCGGTAGCCCTCGCGAATTTTCGAATCGATCAGCGCGGCATATTGCGGGGAATCAACCTGGATATACGTGCAGCCCAGCCGAATCAGCTCGTCCACTTCATCGCGGAGAAGGTCCACGAGGTCGGCGAGAAAGGCATCGACGGTGGGATAGGCGCCGCTGGATTTCTTCGCGTCGTAGTAGGCCGCCGCCTGCTGCGCGCTCAGGAGAGTTGTCTTGGCCGGATGATCGGTTCGCGCTCGGAGGTAAGTGAACTCTTCCGCGCACATGTGCCGCTTCCGGCGCAATCGGGAAACCACGACCGGCCTGGTCTGGACGATTTCTTCGCCCTTTTCATCGTGAAATGGGATGGACCATCCCCCAAACTTGTCGAAGCCTTCCGTAGCGTCGACCAGGTGCCCGAAGAATGCATATCGCCGCATTTCTCCATCCGACAGAACGTCCAGGCCGGTCCGCAGTTGGAGGGCAACCGACTCATCGACGGCGCGGTCCTCTATTCGCTTGAATTCCGCATCCGCGAGCCGGCCCGCCGCGAACTCTTCGCGTGCTTTCTTGAGGTAGGCAGGACGCAGCAGGCTGCCGACAACATCGCTTCGATACATGCCGGACTCCTTTTCGTTTGTGACCCGATGCAAATTGATGTGGGAGACGGGCGAAAGTATACCACTGTCCCGAGAGTCACCGGGAAGGTTGAGTAGCACAGCCACTCATGGCTGTGCGGTTTTGTTGGCGGCATGCACAGGCTACTCGATGCAACTACGATCGCAAAACCCGCACAGCTCCGCCGCGGCGGATGGCTGTGCTACGAAAATCACTCCACCCAATCGGCGAGGAAGATGTTCGTCTCATGCGGGGCTTTGCCATTGCGATTCGAGGCCCAGACGAGGCGCTTGCCGTCGGAGGTGAACATCGGGAAGGCGTCGAAATCGGGGTGATAGGTAATCTGCTCGAGGCCGCTGCCGTCGGCGTTGATGGCGTAGAGATCGAATCCGCTGGGGTCTTTCTGGTTGGCCATATTGGAGGCAAAAATGATGCGCTTGCCGCCGGGGAAAAAATACGGGGCGAAATTCGCGGCGCCATTGTGCGTGACCTGGCGCTTATTCTTGCCGTCGGCGTCCATCACCCAGATTTCCAGGTTTCCGGGACGAATCAGGCCGCGGGAAAGCAAATCCTTGTAGTCGGCGATTTGCTCCGGGGTTTTCGGTTGCTCCGAGCGGTAGACGATTTTCTTGCCGTCGTCGGAAAAGAAAGCGCCGCCGTCGTAGCCCAGCTCGTGGGTGAGCTGGCGGACGTCGCTGCCATCCGCGTTCATGGTGTAAATGTCGAGGTCGCCGTTGCGCGTCGATGTGAAGATAATTTTCTTACCGTCGCGGCTGATCGTGGATTCCGCGTTGTAGCTGCCGGGGGAATGGGTGAGAGGGCGCAAGTCGGTGCCGTCCGGTTTGGCGGTGTAAATTTCGTAGGAACTGTAAATCGGCCAGACGTAACCGTGCGAATAGTCGGGACGCGGCGGGCACTCGGCGCTGGCTTCGTGCGTCGAGGAAAACAGAATGCGGTCGCCTTTCGGGAAAAAGTAGCCGCACGTCGTGCGTCCCTTGCCCGTGCTCACGAGTTTCGGCACGGCGGGCTCGCCGTCCGGCGTATCCACCGGCATGGTGTACATCTGGTCGCACGGAACGCCTGCGCCGGAATGCATGTAGATCAGGGATTTGTCGTCCGAGGAAAAATACGCCTCGGCGTTCGTGCCGCCGAAAGTGAGTTGGCGCACGTTGCGCAGATGCTTTTCACCGGGGACCGTGAGCGAGTTGGAATTTGTTTTCCCTGTACTGGGCGCTTGAGAGTACGCGACCAAAGACGCGCAGGCAGCGAACAGCAAGAGGAAAAGTGCGAGGCGCGCGACTTGCGATTTCGGCATGGTTTGTTATTTCCGCTGTTCCAGCGTCACGGACGCTTTCACGGGCTTGCCGCCACGCAACACTTGCACGTCCACGACGTCGCCTACCTTGCTACGGCGGAGCGCGTCGGTGAAATCGTACAAATTGTGGATCGGCTTGTCGCCAAATTGGACGAGGACGTCGCCCGCCTTGAAGCCCGCCTTCGCCGCGGGAGATCCGGGGCGAACGTCAGAAAATTTGACGCCGTTTTCTTCCTGCCCAAAATCCGGGATTGATCCGAAATAGGGTCCGTAGCCACCGCCGCCACCGCTCGCGGACTGGCCCGACGGCTGATCTTCTTTCACGGTGACGAACGCTACCCGCTCGTTTGCGGAATCGACTTTTAACGCTACGTCATCGATGAAATCCAAAAGCTTCGCCGCATCCGGCGCATTGATTTTGTCCCAGGTGTCGGAAGGCTTGTGATAGTCCGAGTGCAAGCCCGAGAAAAAGAAAAGCACTGGAATTTTCTTTCCGACAAACGAGGTGTGATCGCTGGCCGAGTAGCCGCTGGCGGAATACTCGATGCGAAATGGGGACTTGCTCTTCTCTTCATCGAGGAGATTTGTGAACGTGGCGCCCGTTCCCGTCCCGCCGATAAAAACTTTTTCGTCCTTGATCCGGCCGATCATATCCATGTTGATCATGGCGACGGCTTTGTCGAGCGGCAGCGTCGGCTCCTTCACCCACTCCGCGGAACCGAGCAGGCCGAGCTCCTCCCCAGCGAAATCCGCAAAGAGAATGCCGCGCTGGAGTTGGCCTTTCCGCGGAGCCAGCAGGCGGGCAAGTTCCAAAACACCCGCGGTGCCGGAAGCGTTGTCGTCGGCGCCGGGATGAATTTTTCCGATCTGAGAAGGCGCGAGCGAATCGACGTTCCCGTAGCCCAGGTGATCGTAGTGCGCTCCGATGATGATGTATTCATCCGACTTGCCGGGAAGATAAGCCAGCACATTGTTGACGGTCGCGCGCGTCTTCTCGATATTGACCCCAAGCGAAATCCGCAGTTTGTCTGGAAACGCGAACGACGCCGGAGCCGAGGATGAATTGATCTGATTTTGTATATCGGCGAGTGATTTCCCCGCCGCTGCAAACCATGCGTTCGCCGCCGCATTTTTCACCTGCACAATGACGATGCCGGCGTTCTCGGGCCCGTTCACGCTGCCGAATTTCGTGAGCTGATCCTCTTCTTTATCTCCCAGTTTTCCGTTGACCAGGATTACGGCTCTAGCGCCATGATTCCGCGCGTTGATGGCCTTCGTGATCAGTTGAGAATGTTGCGTCAGTCCTGCATTTCCGCTTTTCGCGGCGAAGCCCGCCGGCTCGTAACGCAGAAGAACAACAATCTTGTCTTTGACATCGAGATGCAGGTAATCGTCGTAGCCAAATTCGGGCGCGGTTGCACCGTAGCCGGCAAACACGATTGGGCCGGCGACTTCGCCGGAAGCGGAAAAACCGAATGGAACGAAATCCTTATCCAGTTTCAGTCCCTGCTTCGATTTACCGTCCTCCACTTCCAGGCGATTGCCTTCCTTCAATTTTGCGCCGGTAATGACCGTGAACGGTTGAAAAAAAGACTTGGCTCCCGCAGGTTGCAGTCCCAGGGATCGGTAGCGTTGCTCGATCAAGTTCGCGGCGCGCTCGATGCCCTTGGTCCCGGCGCCGCGGCCTTCCATTGCGGGAGAGGAAAGGGATTTGACGTCCTCCAGATATCGTTTGGGATCGGCGGAATCGGCGTCGGCGGCAACGCGCGCGGCGAGAAGAGCGAGCACAACGGTCAAGGCGGCTGTGCGCCAGCGAGAGCGGCAAGTCGCCAGGATTGCGTTTGACCGATTCATTCGAATGAGTTTGAAGACGGCCATGGATCACTCAGAATCGTATGCCGCGGTCGCAAACCTGTCAAATGGGCGCAGGGGACGCGATGATTCCAACCTCGAGGGGTGCGCGCCGCCAGCGCATGTTAAACTCGCTTCCGTGAGGAACGCGTCATGACGGACGTGCAGGACGAATCACCGACAGGATGCCTCTATCTGGTG
>JBGQJJ010000137.1:0-5416 GCA_041498955.1 Terriglobia bacterium | reverse complement strand
GGTGCGCGTAATTTTATTTAGTCCGGCGCGGCCGAGAGCGATGGAGGTCAGCGCATGCGTTACGGGTTCCATGGTGTGTTGGTTTGCTTAGTGGGACAGCCACTCTTGGCTGTCCGCTTTTTCGTCAACGGCGCAACGGAGGACAGCCAAGAGTGGCTGTCCTACTAAAACCTACCCAGCGCCAGGAATGTTCGAACGCCGGGGGGAATACTACAACGGATCGGGCATGGCGAGGGTGAGGGCGTCGGGCACAATTCGAAACTCGACGGGGAGGCGCCCGGCAGGTTCTCCGTCCACCTGAATCTGGACCTCGGACGCGCTGTTGGATGCGCAGCGAAGGCAGTTTGTCTTGAAGAAGCGCACGTATCGCGCGCCGCGCAGTTTCCCCGCCCAGATGAGCGGGAGGTAAGCGATGTAGCGCCAGGCGCTGCGCGTGGTGACGAAGGCGAGTTCGAATTGCGGCTGCAGAAGGTCGGCTTCGGTCGTGATCTTGAACGGCCCGCCGTAATGCTTTGTGCGGCCAACGATGACGAGTGATGCGTCAATACCAATCGCGTTGCCCGCCATTGTCGTGTGAAACATGGGGAAATCGTAACGCGTCAATTGTCGAAAACCCTCCTGCCAGTAGGCGAGAATGCCCGCCTTGAGCTTGACTTCCGGGCGCACGGCGGAAACCAGCGCACCATCGGCTCCGGCGCCCGCAACGCTCAGGAAATAGCGCGGCTCACCGCTGGATTTTTCCGGGATGGCAAGGCCGAGGGCGATGCGGCGGTAAGGCGCTGTAATGAGGCGTTCGGCGGCGCGCGGCAAGTTCCACGGCAATGACAATTCCTTCGCGAGGACATTCGCGGTCCCGGCGGGCAAAACGGCGAGCGGAACCTGGCTGCAGGCCAGACCGTTCACGACTTCGTTCACCGTGCCGTCGCCTCCGCACACGATCACGAGCTGCCGCGACTCCTCGACCGCGCGGCGCGCCATGACGGTCGCCTGGCCGGCCGCCGTCGTGCTCTGCAGCTCCGTTTCGATTCCGGCGTTGCGGAAGATGCGGCGCGCCTCATCCAGTTTCCGCACGGCTCGGCCGCCTCCGGCGGTGGGATTGACGATCAACACGGCATCGCGAATTTTCAAAGACACTGGTCCGCTCCGCTCCAATCAAAAAACTTACGCAAAGAGAGCCCAATGAAAGAGAACTAAGATACCGTGCCTGGTCGGCGAACGTACACCCTGTTTCGAGGCCGGGCGCGCATTGTATACTGAACGCCCGTTTCTTTCGATTCTCCGAGGCCCCATGGCGAAGAACGCGACGACAGCCAAACAGATCGAGAAGCTGCGCGAGCAACTGCGCCGCCACGAATATCTCTACTTCGTGCAGGACGATCCGGAAATTTCCGATGTCAAGTTCGACCGGATGATGAAAGAGCTCAAGGGGCTCGAAGCGGAACATCCGGAACTCGTGACGCCGGATTCGCCGACGCAGCGCGTCGGTGGAGCGCCGCGCAAAGGATTCGAGACGCGCCAGCATTCCCCGGCGATGATGAGTCTCGAAAACACGTACTCGACGGAGGAACTGGAAGATTTCGACCGGCGCGTGCGCGAACTCTCCGGACGCGACCGGGTCGATTACGTCACCGAACACAAATTCGACGGCTTAAGCATTTCGCTGATTTACGAGACCGGCGTACTGGTGCGCGGCGTCACGCGCGGCGATGGGACGACCGGCGAAGAAGTCACCGCGAATGTGCGCACGATTCGCTCGATTCCGCTCAGCGTGGATGCCGGGGAACTCAAGAAGCTGCGCATGCCTTTGGATTTTGAAGTGCGCGGGGAAATCATCATGCCGCTGCGCGCCTTTGAAGCCTTGAATGAAAAGCAAGAGGAAGAGGGCGGAAAGCGCTTCTCGAATCCGCGCAGCGCCGCCGCGGGCGCCGTGCGCGTGCTTGATCCGGAAATCACGCGGTCCAGGCGTCTGGATTTTTACGGATATCTCTTGCTGGCGGGCGGGCGCGTTCCCACGCGTCTTCATTCGGAAGCGCTCGAAGCGATGCAAAAGCTTCACTTCAAGATTTCCCCTGATTGGCGCGTGTGCCATTCGCTCGAGGCGGTGAAAAAATTTATCGATTCGTGGGAAGGCAAGCGCGAGAAATTGCCGTACGAAATCGACGGCATCGTGATCAAGGTGAACGAAATCGCGCAGCAGCAGGAACTCGGATTTACGTCGAAGGCCCCGCGCTGGGCTGTCGCGTACAAATATCCGGCGCGGCAGGAAACGACGGTCGTGAACGACGTCCTGTTTCAGGTGGGCCGCACGGGCACGCTCACGCCGGTGGCAGTGCTCGAGCCGGTGCAGGTCGGCGGCGTCGTAGTCAGCCGTTCGACGCTGCACAACATGGACGAAATCGCGCGATTGGGGCTGCACATCGGCGACACGGTGATCGTCGAGCGCGCCGGGGAAGTGATTCCGCACGTGATCAAGGTGGTCAAGGAAGGGAAGCCGCGCCGCGAAATTGTCGTCCCGGAAAAATGCCCCGAGTGCCACAGCCGGATTCACAAGGACCCCGAAGAAGTCGCCTACCGTTGCATCAATGCGAGTTGTCCGGCCAAACGCAAGGAATCGCTGCTGCACTTCGCGGGGCGTCACGCGATGAACATCGACGGCCTGGGCGAAAAAATCGTGGACCAACTCGTGGAGAAGGGCCTGGTGAAAGACTTCGCGGACTTATACGAATTGAAATTGGATGGCGTGGCCGGGCTGGAGCGCATGGCGGAAAAATCGGCGCGGAATCTTCTCGATGAAATTGCGGCGAGCAAGAACAACAGCCTCGCGCGTGTGATCTACGCGTTGGGCATGCGCTTTGTCGGCGAGCGCACGGGTCAGCTCCTCGCCGAACATTTCGCTTCGCTGCCGAAACTCGCCGACGCCAGCGCGGAAGAACTGGAGGAAGTTTCCGAAGTCGGCCCCAAGGTCGCGCAAAGCATCGCCGATTTTTTCTCCGAGCAGGCAAACCGGAAATTAATTCAGCGCCTCAAAGACGAAGGCCTGAGGATGACGGAAAAGCGTACGGCGCCGGAAGACACACGCTTCGCCGGGAAGACGTTTGTCTTTACCGGAGCGCTGGCGCGGCGTTCGCGCGAGGAAGGCGGAGCGGAAGTGACTCGCCACGGCGGAAAGGTAACCAGCTCGGTCAGCAAGCTGACCGATTACGTCGTGGTGGGCGCCGACCCGGGATCAAAATATGACAAAGCTCGCTCGCTCGGCGTCACCATCTTGAACGAAGATGAATTCGATGATCTGCTGGCTGGACGGAGGAAACCCGAGCCGGACCGGGCACCCGTTCAGGGGGCCTCAGGGAATTCCAAGGGTAAAGGAAGTTCGAAAAAGGCTTCCAGCAGCCGCTAAACCATACGGAAATATTGAGTCTCTGCGGATACACACCGTGTAAAGATTACGTGGTTTGGCCCCTTAACGCATTCCGCCTGCCAAACCTGCAAATCTTCCTATTTCTTTGTGGGCGTGAGACTTAAAGATACAGTGTTTTTTGTTCCAAAATTGGATGGCCACGTGCGATAGTTAACTTGAGTTTTGGGGGAAAACGGAGAAGTCCTGACCACGTGTCCAGGCGCCCAGAACTGATTACTGTGGGGGGAGACCGCAAAATGAGTAAGGCACTATTGTCCGCAACAATCACTCTTGCTGCAGGTACGTTGTTCCTCGCCGGTTGCGCGACCAAGAACTACGTCAAGCAGAGCATCACGCCGGTGGATCAGAAGATCGATCAGGTCGACAAGAGTTCGCAGTCGCGCGATTCCTCGCAGGTCGCCGACATCAGCAAGACGAATCAGGTGGTCGACGAAAATGAAAAGAAGCTGTCCGCCACGACCGAAATCGCCAGGACCGCCGACACTGAGGCGAAAGGCGCGACGTCCAAGGCCAACCAGAATGCCAAGGAGTTGAACGACCTGCGCAATGTGGTCGCGAATATCGACGACTACAAACCCGCGGGTCAAACGGTCGTGCACTTCGCGATCAGCAAGGACACGCTCACAACTGACGAGAAGGCCAAGCTGGACCAAGTGGCCACGCAGCTCGGCAGCCAGGCGCGCTATTTCATCACCGTCGAAGGATTCACGGATCAAACTGGAAACGCAGCCTTCAACGACCAGTTGAGCCGCGCGCGCGCCAATCAGGTGATTTCCTACCTGGTAGGCAGCCACGATGTTCCCGTGTACCGGATCCACATGGTCGGGCTCGGGGATCAAAAGCTGATCGACGAAGGCAAGGGCAAGAAAGCGCGTGAGGCAAGCCGCCGCGTCGAGATCACCGTGTACACGGCCAAGCCGCTGTCAGCAACCGCAACCGGGGGAAACTAGCTCCGCTCTGAACGTTGGGCTCTATATTGTGCTGAGAGTGCCGGCCTTGTTGGCCGGCACTCTCAGGTCTGAAGGTTGCTGACTTGGTGCGCAATAACGCCTCTTAAAGAGCTCCGATTTCTCGTCTGGATTCCGCAAAAGATTAGCCGCAGCTGTCGGGTCACGAACCCACAAAATACTTTCAGCGGATTAGCCTGCGTCCGTCCTTGTGTATTTTTCCGTGCCATCTGCTGAACAGGGAATCGATGCAAGATGATATACTAGGCTTGGCGGGCAGGCCGGGTGATCGCTGGGCCAGCCTTCGCAAGAAGGCCGGCCGGGAGGAAAGTCCGGACACCGTGGTCTTCGCGTTTGACTCCAAGGACGAAAGTCTTCGGCGGAGGACGCCTCAGACTAAAGGGCAACGCGCCTGGTAACGCCAGGGGGCCGACTCTTCGTGCGGTGCGCGCAAGCGAGGCGAGGTTTCCGGCTACGGACAGTGCCACAGAAAATAAACCGCCGGTGCAATGCGCCTCGGTGGCCATCTGAAGGAAAACCTTCAGACAGCCTGAAAGCGGCCCGCGCAAGCGGGTTGCGGAAGGTGATAGCGCTTGGTAAGGGTGAAACGGTGGGGTAAGAGCCCACCGCCCCGATGGTAACATCGGGGGCACGGCAAACCCCGCGTGGTGCAAGGCCAAATAGGAGGGGAGAGCTGGCCCAGCTCGTTAGGACCCTCGGGTAGGCTGCTGGAGTCCAGGTGCGAACCTGGACCTAGAGGAATGATCGCCACGGCGCGCAGGCGGCAACGTCCGCGCGGCGTACAAAATCCGGCTTACAGGCTTGTCCGCCTTAACTTATTTAGAATCAACAGTTCATTGAATCCTGATCGGAAATTGTGACGATATTGTGACGGACGTTTCCGAAATTTCATCAGAATTTGGGACCGACTTTTCCAGTCCCGCGTCAGAATTTAGCAGCGTTCGGACCCTCTCCCGCAGTTCCTTCACGAACGGAGTGTAGTGCCTCTCCACGGTGTCAATCGTATCTCCTAATACCTTGGCAACGTCGT
>JBGQJJ010000136.1:0-5509 GCA_041498955.1 Terriglobia bacterium | reverse complement strand
TGGCTTGCCCCGCGAGATCCTTCAACTTCGCGCGCCACTGGTCGAAGTTCGCCACCGTCTTGCCCACGTTCTTGTCCAGCCAATCGAGAAATTGCTTGTCGAATTCCTCTGGCGCCATCCCCAGGTCCTCGCGGATCACGTCCGGCGTGCTCTTGTGCCCGGCGAAGGAGTGCACCATGTCCAGCAACTTGTCCGCGCCCCAGCGGTCCTTGATGTAATCGCAGATGCGGCCCGCCTGATAGTAGGACACGATCACCTGATTCGGATATTCGGGACGAATAAATCCGCGGTCGAGCTCCGCAACGGGCAGAAGTTTTTTATCGCGAATGGCGACGAGAACATCGGGCGTGATGCGGTCGCCCCACTCGGGCGAAACTTCCGTTTCTTCGTGGACCGCGAGCCCTTCGGTAAACCAGCGCGGCACGCGAAAATTTGTCGCGGTAAGAATATAGACGTGGCTCATCTCATGCCACAGCGTGCTGGCCCAGTGAAATTCTCCCGGCGGGCGTCCCGATGGGCTGTCCATGGCGATGACTTCGCCGAACGTGACGCCCAGCGCGCCGAGGCCCGGCATGCCCATGGTGCGCACGGCGAAATCCTCATGGTCCGGATAGACTTCGACCTGTACCGGGCCAGGCAGCGTCATTTTGTATTTCTTGTCGTAGGTGGCGACGATCCGCTTCATCTCCGCTTGAAAATAAGGACGCAGCAGCTCCGCTTCTTTTTTGTTGAGCCTGAGGATCGTGTCTCCCTCTTTGAACGTGACGAAATTTTTGTAGCTGTCGAGCAAGCGCAGGCTGTTGACGGTCTCTTCGTTGCGGAAGCCGTTTTCGTAGCACAGTTCGAGCTGCTTGCGCGGCTCCTCCTCCTGCCCGAGCCGCATCAGGTTGATGCCGAGCTGCGAGCGGGCGGACCAGAGCCGCGGGTCGGCTTCAATCGCCTTGCGGTAATAGGCGATGCCGTCCACGTAGCGGCGGTTCAGAACCAGATGATAGGCGACGAGCGCGTACCCTTCGCCGTAGGCGGGATTGACCTGGCGGATTTTTTCGAGCCACGCATCGGGCGAGCGGTCGGCGAGCGCTTCGATGGCCGCGTGGATCGCCATTGCATCCAGCGCCTCGGGAGAAATCTTCAGCGCGGCGTCGGCTTCGTCAAAGGCTTTCGTTTCGTTAGAGTCCTCGAGCAGCAAATTGGCCATTAGTTCGCGCGCTTCATACAATTTCGGATCGAGCTCGATCGCCTTGCTCGTATATTCGATGGCCTTGCTGTCGAATCCGTCCGCGCTGACGAGCGCGAGGCCATAATAAGCCCGTGCATTCTTCGGATCCCGCTGCAGGGCCTCGTTGAAGAGATTGTCGGCCTCCGTATTGTTGAACCGCTCGTGCATCAGGCGGCCCCAGCGCACGCGAATCATCGCGCTCGCGGGCGAACCATTCACCGCGCTGCGAAACTGGTTGTTCGCCTCCTGATACATTTCCGTGCCCCAGAAGCCTTCGGCGCGAAGGTAGGGATCGCGCGCGGCGGTCAGCGATTCGTAGCACTTTTGCGCTTCGGCGCGATGGCCATGCTTGCGCAGAGCGTGGCAATCCTCCGGCGTCGCGCCCCACGCGAGGCTCGCGCCGGCCACGCACGCTGCGCACACGAGGGCGCGCGCAAGCATCCGCGATGCGCGCTGCGTGGCTCGCTGGTTCATTTGTCCAAATCCCCCTGCACGCGCGCGAGTTCCAAGAGAGCGGCGGAGAGCTGGCTCTTGTAATCCTCCGCGGACATCGCGGCCTTCTGATATTTCAGCAAATCGATCTTGCGTTCGAGTTCTTCTTTTTTGTCGAGCAGCGCGCGTTTGGCCGGATCGTTCGCGGCCTTTTGCGCCGCGCCCAGGCGCAACAGAATGAAATTCGCGGCCAGCAGCCCTTCTCCGTTTTCCGTCGAGGCAGCGCGAACGGCTTCCTTCTTGCCGGTGTCTTCGATGACGGCGTGCTCCGTGGCCAGGCGCTTTTGCGATTCGTAGAAGGCGACCGTCTTGCGATCGGCGAACTGAAAAGTTTCGAGCGCGCTGATCGCTTCGTTCTTGTCCGTATCCGCGGAGCCGTCGCGCAGCGCGTCCACCCAGTAGCGCGCGAATACGGTGGCGTTTTTCTCCGTGCCGGTCTTCGTTGCGGCGATGACGATGCGTCCCGCTTTCTGCAACGCGCCGATCGAGCCGCCGCTCGCGCTCGTGGTGTTCACGATGAGTTGCCGCTTGGCGGCAATGCGGTCGCACAAAATGGCCAGGTCTTCTCCGGAAATGTCCGGCCCGGGCAAATTGAATTTGTACACTTCGCCGTCGTAGGAGCCGTGTCCCATCAGGATCAGCGCAAATTCATCTTCGGGCTTGGCCTCGCGCGCGATCTGGCCGAGCGTGTCGGTCAAATGCGCCTTCGTCGCGTCGCTGCCCGTGAGCGTAAAGACATGCGCGTCGCTCGCCGTGGCCTTGAACAATTTGTCGAGGTCCTTGGCGAGCGCGGTGAACCGCTGCTCGTAGTCAGGCTCGCCGCCGAGACCCGCGACGGTGACGTAGTAAGGCGCAGCCTGCGCCGCGCGCGCGCCAAGCCCCGCGCACGCCGCGCAGAACACCGCGAACAGCGCGGCACTTCTCCATGATCTGCTTTTAGCCCGCATTCTTCGTCACCATCACTGCAAACCTCAATGAGTGGCGAGAACAAGTGGCACAGGCTTCAGCCTGTGGGGTTTTGTCCTTGCAGGGACCAAAATCCACAGGCTGAAGCCTGTGCCACATATCCCTCATACCACTCCCCACTTTCGCCGCAGGAGCCATTCCGTCGACGGCAACAGCAGCAGGAGCAGAAAAACAATGGGCATGTTCCACAACTCTTTCGTATCGCGCACGGTGATGCCCGCTTCGGAATACGAAATTTCGCCCGGCAGCTTGGAAAAGTCCTGCGGCGTCCAATACCGCCCGCCGGTCTCGGCGGAAAGTTTTTCGAGCAGGCCGCGATTCTGCTCCGTATGGAAATTTTCAGCAACACCATCCATGCGCGCGAAGGTCAGAACATCGCGGCCGAGTTCCTCTTTATCGCGCGTGGCGATCACTTCGGTGAGATAGGAACCCGCCTGGTCCGCGGTCCACTCGGCGTGAAAGGTGCCGGGCGCGTTCGGGTCCGGCGTCATTTCGATTTGCGCCGCCGAGCCTCCCGGCCCGAGAATGTGCGCTTCGACGTGAGCATCCGCCGCGGGCAGATAATTTTTGTCGCGCACGTCGGCGGAAAATTGCACGCGGCCGTCGTCCAGCAGCATTTGGCTGGGAACCGCGGCCACGATATGCCCCGGCGTGTCCATCACCAGCCAGCGCAAGAGCTGCTGCCAGAATTCCTCGTGCGTCTGATCCTCGAGCGGCTGGCTCATCTGCCAGCGCCACGTGCCGCCCGTGGCCAGCACGGCGGTGCGCCCGCGGCCATAATTTTCCGTGATTAGCAGCGGCAATTTCCGGTTCCCCGCGGTCAGTTCCGCGAGCAACACCGCGCCCGGCTTTGGCGCGCCCGCTTCCTGATAGTCCATCAAATAGGGAAGCTTTTTCCAGCGCTCCACATTGGCCGCGGGATCTTCGACGAGCCGCGTGATGATGTTGTCCGCGCCCGCCGATGTCAGCGAGGCCGTTGCGGGATCGCGATGGAACGTGCCCTTTTTGTTGGGCAATGTAACCGGCAGAAGATCGGCGAGGCTCGATCCCGCCCAGCCTCCATCGCCGAGCGATGCGCGGCCTCCGAGAAAAAGCAATCCTCCCCCACGGCGATCCACGAATTGCTGGATCAATTCTTTCTGCGCCGCCGTAAAGTAATTCGCCTCCACGGAACCGATGATGATTGCCTGGTAGGGAAACAAATCCTCGGCGCGCGACGGAAAGCCGTCGGCGAGTTCCTTCGGATCTGCGATCCCCTGGCGATAAATTTTGTTTTCGCTCGTACGCAGCATCGAAACGATGGCGAGCAAACGGTCATCTTGCTCTGCGCGGCGGATGAATTTGTATTCCCAGCGCGGCTCGCCCTCGACGTACAGGACGCGGCGCTTGGCGGATTCGACGTTGACGAGCCGCGCGACGGAATTGTTGTCGCGATTTTCCTCGCCCGCAAGCGGATCGACGGAAAACTGGAGCGTCTTCGATCCCGCGTCGCCCGGATTAAACAGGAGCGCCTCGTTCTGCGTAACGCCGTCGCCGGCGAGCGTGATTTGCCGCCCCGCGAGAACCTTGCCACCGTTGCGCACCGTCAGCATCGCCTTCTGCCCGGCGTACCCGCGCTGGTGCAGCGTGACCTTGGCGGCGAGGCGCGAATCGGCGAGAGCGCGCGGCGCAACCGCGGCGTCGTTAATCTCCACGTCGCGCGCCACTTGTTCCAGGCCAAAGCCGACGGTGTGCACCGGAATCCTCCGGCTGCGAAGCGTGGAAATCGTATCGAGATCGACGCCGCCGGAATTGTCCGCGCCGTCGCTGAGCAGCACCACCGCGCCGATCGGCAAATCGGCTGCTTCACCGGCGAGTTGCTTCAAGCCGTCGCCGATCCGCGTCGCGGACGCAGGCGGCGCAGTTTTCAAATCGTCGAGTTTCGGAACGCGCGAGATTTGCCGGTCGAGCCGGTAGATGCGAATTTGAAATTTCTTTTGCAGCTGGTCGAGCACCCCGCCTTCGAGCGCCTTGATGGCCTGCGCTTCCCGCGTCGAGCCGCCATCCGCGATGGACATGCTCCGCGAATCGTCCACCAGCACAGCGATAATGTTCTGCTGCGGTCTAAGCTCGGCCACCAGAATCGCCGGTTGCCACAGCAAAAGCAGAACGAGCGCCGCCAGCACGAATTGCAACAGCCAGATGACGCCCGCTCTCCAGTTCTTGACTTGTGTGGAAGCTTCCGGCAGCTTCGAACGAATCAGCCAGGCCAGCCCCGCGCCCGCTACCAACAGGAAAAGGACGAAGACCCACCACGGCCAGGCGCCCAGCAGCACCAGGGTGCCCTTCGAAAACACCGCGCGCGGATATTTAAATAGAAGTTCGAACATGTCTTTAAGTAGCACAGACTTCAGTCTGTGGGTTTTCCGCTCAGGCTCTCAGAGCGCGCTCCGTGCACTAACCATTTCGCAAAAACGAGTTCAGCACCTCGCCCTGTCCACCGAAAACCCACAGACTGAAGTCCGTGCTACGAATCCTACCGGGCGCGGCGGACTCCTCCCAATGACATACGGTACGCCAATTCACCAAATGTTTAGGATGCTAGATTCGCGGCCCGAAGTTCGCCGTCAGTGCGTCATTCCGTACATCGCGTAATTGATCCCCAAACGAAACGCCAGCGACGCGAACTTCTCCGGATAACGAGGATCATCAGCCCATTCCCAGGCGTCCCCCAGGTGCATGTTGTGACAGATGGCGACCATCACGCGGCCCCGGTCGTCCTTGATGCCACGCCATTCCGGGACGTAGCCGTCCTTCTCATACGTCCGGCCCGTCCAGACGTACTGCTCGCCC
>JBGQJJ010000135.1:0-5633 GCA_041498955.1 Terriglobia bacterium | reverse complement strand
TGGCTGGCTCTCCCCGTCCGGCATAGACCGC
Organism: Terriglobia bacterium; assembly: GCA_041498955.1. GTDB lineage: Bacteria > Acidobacteriota > Terriglobia > Acidiferrales > UBA7541 > Palsa-360. The sequence continues at coordinate 5,602 of JBGQJJ010000135.1, read as the reverse complement.
CGGGACGTCGTGCGGCGGCAAGCGCAAGGCGCGCGGTGTGACGAGGATGAGCAATTCCGATTGTTGAACGTTGGCCGTGTCCTCGCCCGTCAAGAGGCCGATTCCCGGCGCCGTCGAGGTCCAGGGCAGGCCGCTGGAGCTTCGAATGGAGTTCGATTGAAGGATGCCGGACAGAATCGAAGTTTCATTTTCACGCAGGCGGATCGTCTGTTCGATGTGGCGGTTGCTCAGGATGGGGATCCCGTTGATGTTCGTGCCTGTAAGGCTCTTGATATCGAACTGAAGCTGCAGTGTGACCTCATTATCGACGTGCAGACGCGGCGTGGCTTTTATCTTCAATCCCAAATCCTCGTACTCGGCGGAGGGATAGCCGGTTTGCGCCGACGATGGATTGGTCGTCGAGGATTGCGCGGTGTTGAGCGTAACGGTCACGGTATTGGACGCGTTGTTCGCGGCTACGAGATCTATCGTCGCATCCCCATTCAGATCAGCGGCCGCCAGCGCAATGGGAGAGTTCCCCGTGGCCAAAGGAATGGGGGCGTTGAAAGTTCCGTCCCCATTTCCGATCAGGAGATCCACGTTGGGTGCTGATTCGTCCGCGACGGCGAGATCCGCGGGTGTGCCGACGAAGTTCGCGGCAATAATTCCGGCCGGGCCGGCCCCGGTGGTAAGGGGGGTAGGTTGAGGAAGAAAAGTTCCGTCGCCATTTCCCAGGAAGATCGAAACGGTGCCGTCGGTATGGTTGGATACGGCCACATCAGAGTGCCCGTCACTATTAAAATCTGCCGTGGTGACGCCGGTCGGCCCTTTCCCAGTCACAAGGATCTTTTGAGCGCCAAAAGTCCCGTCGCCGTTGCCGAGCAGAATGGAGGCAGTGTTGTCGCTAGTGTTCGTAACCACCAAGCCCGCATTGGCATTATTCGTGATATTTAGTTGGGCCGTCGCAATTGCCGTTGGTAGCACACCCACGCTGGGGGGACTGGTCTGATTGGGCGGCGCGCCAAATATTCCGTTCTGCGTGCCGTTCACTTTGTCACCAAGGAGAACGGTCACCGTCCCGTCAGTCTGATTGACGATGGCAAGGTCAGGCTGTGCGTCGCCGTCGAAATCCTGGGCTACGAGGGCGACCGGCTTATTCCCCGTTGGATAGGATACCGCCGGCTGGAAAGTGCCATCGCCGTTGCCAAGCAGGATCATCACTCTGTTGTTGGCCGCATCCGTCACGGCAAGATCCATAGAGTTGTCATCATTGAAATCGCCTGTGACGATGGCCGAGGGACTCGCATTGGCTGTGCCCGTGGTCGTCGTCACAGGCGGAAGTGCAATGCAGGACGGGGCGGTGCAGGGAGTCAGTGGCGCCACAAACGTGCCGTCGCCGTTTCCAACCAGGATCGAAATCGTCCCGTCCGTCTGATTCGCGACCGCCAGGTCGGGATGGCCTCCATTTTTTGAGTTGAACGTCGCAATGGCAACCGAGACAGGGCCATTGCCCGTGGCGTAACTCGCTTGCGGAAGCGTCAAACCGGAAAGCAGCGCTGCCGCAATCGCCGCCGAGGGCGTGGCCGAATTCGAGGAGAGTAATCCCAGATCGATGGGAAAACGGTCGCCGACAAAAAACGTTGCCGGTTTTCCATCCTGCGCGCGCAACAGAATCCGTTGGGCGCTGCGGACCGTGTTCAGGGCCGCGCCGAAATTCGCGGTGACGCTGGGCATGGTGGCGAGAAAAATAGTTTTTCCTCCGCCGAACGCAATCAAAGCGGGAAGCGCGGAACCCGATGCCGAACTCACGGCGCTGCTTCCGAAAATACTTTGCAGAGTTTGAATGAGAGTTCCGCTATTCTGCGATGCCTGCAGCTGCCGAATTTCCGGCAACGTAAGCGCAAATACGCTCGAGGAAGTGGGCGGCGTAATTCCCAGTTGCTTCGCGGTGGTGCGGTCCAGTTCCAGGATATCGATATCCAGCATCAATTCGCCGTGGGGCTGCTCGATCTGCTCGAGAAGAGCTTGCGCGAGCGCCACGTTCTGCTCGTTGCTGCGCACGGTGAGGGTGCGCGTCGCCGTATTCAGTTGCGTCCGCGAGATGCCAGTCATCTCGCGAATCATCCGCACCGCTTCGTTCATCTCGTCCGTGGAGACCGCAGCTGGGAGCAGGAGTTCCTTTTCCACTTCGAGCGTGTACTCTCTCTCTTTTTGCGGGGTGTCTTCGGTGACGAACATCGTATGCGCATCCACAACGCGCGTGAAGGTTCTGGTCTGGCGCGAAAGGACTGTCACCGCCGTTTCGAAGTCCAGAGCCGGAACCTGGAACCGGACCGCGCGATCGGCCAGATCGCCGTCAAACACCATCTTCACGCCGAATTGCCTGCCGATTTCCTCGTATGCGCCCCGGGTCGTGCCCCGGTAGTCAAACGCCTGGGTGCCGGGTTTGAGAATCAGGCGGGGCAAACCGGCGAGACGCGGGCCTTTTTCCGGCCCGGTTTCCGCGGGAATCGGCGTCAATTCCGCCAGGCGCTCCCGCGCCACGGCGTAGTTTGGGTCGATCTCCAATCCCTGGGTCAGCAGCGCGCGCGCGCCCGGAATGTTCCCGGCAATGGCCTGACGTTCCGCGCTATCTACGAGCGATTGGACGACTTGAAACCGGGCGTGTTCCTTCAGCATGGCATATTCCCGGTTGGACGGATCGTACGTGGCCGCTTCGGTGTAGGCGGCAAACTCCGCTTTCCAGTCGCCGGATTGTTCCGCGCGGCGTCCCTCTAGGAATGCCTTCCGCGCGCGGCCTTTATCGGGCTGGGTGCGAGGCGTCGATGGCTGCGTGGCCTGTGCAGGCGCGGCAACAGGCGATGAGGGACCAGCCGAAGATTGCGGAAAAACCGGAACCACCAGGAGCCATCCCGCAAACGCAACAGCCACGCAGCGCCTCGCGAAGGTAACCCATCGGTCCGTATGGGAGCGAATTGCGAGGTGACACCGGGGCTGAATCATGGCTAGAATCATGTAGATGCCTATTCTACCGTCCGGGGACGCGGCAAGGTAGAAACTTGTAAACTTGACCCGGGGCGGAGGGGCCGTGTACACTAGTATTTCCAGTTGCGAATGAGTTGCAACTAGAGGGTGTCCATCTCGGGGCCCCATTTTGGGTGCAGGCTTGCCCTTTACGCTGATCGATGGAAGTGAAGCGTGATGCCGGCAAAGTACGCTGAAGGATTGCTCTTTGCTTTCTGCTTTCCTCATCGCTCTTCGGGAAGGTGTCGAAGCCGCCCTGGTTGTCGGCATCGTACTCGTCTATCTGAACCGCACCGGGCGCTCGAACCTCGCGCGCTGGGTGTGGGGAGGCGTCTTCGCCGCGGTTGCTTCCAGCCTCGCAGTGGCCATCGCGCTGGAGCGCTGGAAGGTCAGCGAAGACGGGTTCGAGGGGTTGCTGCTTCTGCTCGCGGCTGTTTTTGTGGTCACGATGATCATCTGGATGAACCGCGTGGCGCGCCATCTGAAAACGGAAATCGAAAAGCGCGTCGAAAAACACGCGGCCAAATCCGAGCTCTCCGCGGGGATCGGTCTGGCCACATTCGTTTTCCTCATGGTGGTTCGCGAGGGCGCCGAGCTTGCCCTGATTCTGCGGGCGGTGGAACTTTCCACGGAAGGCCTGGCCGTTTGGATCGGAACGATTCTGGGGCTGGGCGTCGCGACCGCCGTGGGAGTGTTCTTTTTCCAGGGGACGCTGAAAATTTCCCTCGGAAGATTTTTCTCCGCGACCAGCACGATTCTTATTATCGTTTCGGTGCAACTGGCGCTCACCGGTGTTCACGAACTGAGTGAAGCCATGTGGCTGCCATCGAGCCGGGTCGAGATGGCCTACGTCGGTCCCATCGTTCGGAACGAGTTTTTCTTTTTCACTGTGATTCTCGGCGCCGCGGCGCTACTCGTCCTCCGGGAATGGATGGCCGCGCGCGGCCGGGCGGCGGAGAATGTGCCCGACGCGGCGGAACGCCGGCGGCTCGAATGGGAGCGCCGCAAACAGCGCCGCTGGGCGTTCGCTTCGGCGTTCACCTGCACTGCCGTCATCCTGATTCTGGCCGCGGAATTCGCGTACACGCGCGTGACCGCGACGACCGAGGCTCGGTCGGTCCAGTCGGAAAGCGGGGCGGTTCGCATTCCCCTCTCCGAGATCAGCGATGCGAATCTGCACATTTACAGCGTGGACGCGAGCGGAACGAGCTTGCGCTTTCTCGTCATTCGAAAGTCCAACGGAAACTGGGGCACCGCACTCGACGCCTGCCTGATTTGCGGCACTGCCGGATATCGCCAGGATGGTTCGAACGTCGTGTGCCGCAATTGCGCCTCCGCCATCTATATCCCGACGATCGGGGAAGCAGGCGGGTGCAACCCCGTCGGCGTCCCTTCGCGCCTGGACAGTGGCGCGCTGGTGATCGAAGTCTCGAAGCTGGCCGAAGCGAGGAGCCGGGTCTCTCAATAGGGGAAGTTGCAACGCCCATTTTGGCCCCTATCTGGGGATTCCGTGAGATGATCTGCTCGTTTTCATTCAGGGGATTTTCGAACGCTGCGGAAAAACCCCGGGTCTGAAGACCCGGGCTACAGCAATGGCACGTGACAACGTTTTGCTGTAGCCCGCCTCTTAAGAGGCGGGGGTTTCTGTAAGGTGGCAGGATAGATTCTCGCAAGAGACACCAGATTATGTTTCTTCGAATTGTCAGCGATTCCTTCACGCGAAAGCCCCGCCGGAAAGTGCTCACGGCGGCGGCGCTGGCGCTGGGCATGGCGGTTGCGACCGCCACATTGTCAGTCGCACTCGACGTGGGAGACCGCCTGGCGCGGGAATTCCGTTCCCTCGGCGCGAATCTGCTCGTCACGCCCGCAACGGACACGCTGCCGCTCCAAATTGGGGGAGTCGATTACCGGCCTGTCGACGCCGGCGCCTACTTGCCCGCAGGCGATCTCGGCAAGTTGAAAACCATTTTCTGGCGCAACAACGTCATGGGATTTGCCCCGTTTCTGGATGTTCCCGTGGCCATCGCGTCCGGCGAATCGCAGGGAGATTCGCACGGGGAATTGATCGGCACATGGTACAGCCACTCCGTCACCGTTCCCGACGGCAGCGCCTTCACGACGGGAATTTCAGCTACCGATCCCTGGTGGCGCGTCGAAGGGCGCTGGTTTTCAGATGCTGCCGATGAAGGTGTAGCGGGCGCGGCGCTGGCGCAGCGCTTGAATTTACACGCCGGAAGCAAATTAAAAATCGATGCAGGCGGCCGTTCGCGCACGCTTACGATCACAGGCATTGTTTCCACCGGAGGCCGGGAGGACGACTCCATCCTCGCGCCATTGGCAATCGCGCAGGACCTGGCCGGCCGCCCCGGCCAGTACCGGCGCCTGCTGGTGAGCGCGCTGACGAAACCCGCGGACACTTTCTCCGAGCGCGATCCCGCCACGATGACCCCAGTCGAATACGACCGCTGGTATTGCAGCCCGTATATTTCTTCGATCTCGCACCAGATTCAGCAGCAACTACCGGGCGTCGAAGTGCGCGCAATCCGGCAAGTTGCCGAAGGCGAGGGCCGAATTCTGACGCGCGTCAGCGGCCTCATGT
>JBGQJJ010000134.1:0-5723 GCA_041498955.1 Terriglobia bacterium | reverse complement strand
TGTTTGGCGCGGATTATCTGGCGAAGGCCGGCGAGGCACGGCGCGAGCAATTTCTTGGCAGGGTCGAAGAGATGCTGCGCCCAAAATTATTTCGCGACGGGCAATGGTGGGCCGACTACAGGAGGCTGCGCCTGGTGGCGTACAAATGAGGAACTCCATGCCTTTCCCGGCGAGAACCAGATAAGCGGCTTGTGGCACAGGCTTCAGCCTTTGGGTTTTGGTCCATGCAAGGACTAACCCCCACAGGCTTGAAGCCTGTGCCACTTTTTATTTCCAGCCGTCGATCGCTTTCTTCTGGAGCGATTCGGGAGGATACTCCAGCAACTCCAGCCTCACGCCGTTTGGATCGACCACATTCGTCAGGGGTGCATTTGTCGAGCCTGCGCGTGGGTCATTCATTTTTACGCCACGTTCGCGTAACACCTTGACGGTTGTATTCAGATCGTCGGCCCAGAGGCCGACGTGCGAAAGCCCCACCGGGCGATCGGCGGTGGAGGGCGCCAGTTCCAGAAACGTGTCGCGATTGATCTGGAGGTAGGCGAGGTTTGGTTTGCCTTCCTTGTCTTTCAGCGAGAACGCCACGGGAAAGCCCATGGTCTTGGTGTAGAAGTTCATGGACTCGTCGAAATCCTTTACGTAGATTCCGAAGTGATTCAGTCGAAGCCCGGTTGCCTTTTCTTGAGGCGCGGCGCTGGGTTGCGTCGCAAAAATTCCGAACAGGGCTCCCGCCGTAAAGAGTACAACTCCGCGCATCCAACGCATGTGAACCTCCTTGACTTTGGATTTCAGCCCACCGGAACGATCCACGAAAAACGCAGGCCCGAATCTATCACAAGCTTCGTCTGCGTGGCACTGGCGCGCGACGCGAGAGCATGGTATAAATTTAGTTGTTCACAAGTAAGGACATGGAGCCGAACGCCGAAATCAGCACGACTGTCGCGCCCGGAGCGGCGCAACCGCTGCGGCGCGAGCTTCGAAGTTGGGGGCGCGATCTCGTCATTGCGCTCAGCCTCGCTATCGTTATCATCATTTTCTTCTACCAACCGGTGAAAGTCGAAGGCACCAGCATGACCCCCCTGATCTCCGATCAGGAGCGAATTTTCATCAACAAATTCGTTTACCGGTTCGAGCCGATTGGGCGCGGCGATGTCGTCGTTTTCTGGTATCCTCTGGACCGCTCGAAGTCGTTCATCAAGCGCGTCGTCGGATTGCCGGAGGACACGGTCGAAATTCGCGGGGGGCAAGTCTTTCTGAACAGCAAGCTCCTGACGGAGCCTTATATTCCGCCGGAGTCCGACGATTTCGGGACGTATCCGCCCATGCAAATTCCGAAGGGCGAGTATTTTGTAATGGGGGATCACCGCACCAGCTCGAACGACTCGCGAATTTTCGGGCCGGTGCCGCGAAAGTTTATCTACGGCAAGGCTGTGTTCGCGTATTGGCCGGTGGATCACTTCGGTTCGATCCCGGTTTTTGCCGAATCCGTGAAGTAGCGACCCGGACGGGTGCGGGCTGTCGCCGCGGCGACGAGCCCGCCGGAAAGAGGATCCACTGTCGGAAGCGGAAGCACGGAAGGGAATTCTTGCGCTCGAAGACGGGCGAATATTTCAGGGCCGCGCAGCGGGAGCGATCACCCGGCGCGGCGGCGAAGTCGTTTTCAATACCAGCCTCACCGGATATCAGGAAGTTTTCACCGATCCGAGTTACGCGGGCCAGATTGTCTGCCTGACTTATCCTCACATTGGAAACGTCGGGACCAACGCCGATGATGAGGAATCCCCCGTTCCCCACATCGAGTCGCTCATCGTCAAGGAATTTTCCGCGATCGCCTCCAACTGGCGTTCCGGCGAATCCGCGCAGAACTACCTGGTGCGGCACAACATTCCCGTTCTTTGGGATGTGGATACGCGCGCTCTGGTCCTGCACATTCGCAAAATGGGCGCCCTGCGCGGCGTGGTTTCGGCCGACGGCACGCCCGCCGAGGTTCTGCTCGCCGAGGCGCGGGCCTTGCCCTCGATGGCGGGACTCGAGCTGGCGAGCCGCGTTACCTGCGAACGGCAATACAGTTGGGACAAGGGCTCCATCGAATTGACGGCTTCTCCCTGGCAAGAAGCGATGGGCGAGACACAGCCCCCCGGGGAAGCGCAGAGATTCCGCGTCGTGGCCTACGATTACGGCATCAAGCAAAATATTCTTCGCCTGCTCGTCGATCACAATTGCGAAGTGATGGTGGTCCCGGCGAAAACGTCGGCGGAAGATGTGCTGACGCTGAAACCCGATGGTGTTTTTCTTTCCAACGGTCCGGGCGATCCGGAACCTGCCACGTACGCGATCGAAACCATTCGTAATCTGCTCGGCCGCGTGCCGGTCTTCGGAATTTGCCTGGGGCACCAGCTCTGCGGGCTTGCGCTAGGCGGGAAAACATTCAAGCTGCGATTCGGTCACCACGGGTCGAACCATCCGGTGAAAAATCTTTTGACCGAGCAGGTCGAGATCACGGCGCAGAATCACGGGTTCTGCGTGGACCCGGATTCGCTGCCGTCGAGCGACGTCGAAGTCACCCACTTGAATTTGAATGACCACACGAACCACGGCCTACGGCACCGCTCCAGGCCCCTGTTTTCCGTGCAGTATCACCCCGAGGCGTCTCCCGGGCCGCACGATTCGCACTACTTGTTCCGGCAATTCACGGACACCATGAAAAATTGGAAATTATCCGGCGCACTGCGGCGCGGACAGGCCAAGGCCTAACTAAACATGCCGAAGCGCACGGACATCAAGAAAATTATGATCATCGGCTCCGGGCCGATTGTGATCGGGCAGGCGTGCGAGTTTGACTATTCCGGAACGCAGGCCTGCAAGGCGCTGCGGAGCGAAGGTTACGAAGTCGTCCTGGTGAACTCCAATCCGGCGACGATCATGACCGACCCGGAAATTGCCGACCGCACTTACATCGAGCCTCTCACCAAGGAATATCTCGAAAAAATTATCGCCGTGGAAAGGCCGCAGGCGCTCTTGCCGACTGTAGGCGGGCAAACCGGATTGAATCTTGCCGTGGAGCTTGCGGAAGGCGGCATCCTGGAAAAATATGGCGTCGCGCTGATTGGCGCGTCGCTGCGCGCGATTAAAGTCGCCGAAGACCGGCTCTGGTTTAAAGACGCGATTCGCAAAGTGGGGCTGGACGTCCCGGCATCGGCGCTGGTGAACAATGTGCAGGACGGGCTCAAGCTCGCCGACCAGCTCGGTTATCCCGTCGTGATCCGGCCCTCGTTCACCCTGGGCGGGACGGGCGGATCGATCGCCTACAATCGCGAGGAATTTTCGGAAGCCATCGCCCATGCGCTCGATTCGAGCCCGGTCCACGAGGCGCTCGTCGAGGAATCGGTGCTGGGATGGAAGGAATTCGAGCTCGAAGTGATGCGCGATTATCGCGACAACTTCGTGGTCATCTGCTCCATCGAAAACTTCGATCCCATGGGCGTGCACACCGGCGACTCGATCACCGTGGCGCCCGCGCAAACGCTGACCGACAAGGAATACCAGCGGATGAGGGACGCGGCGGCGGCGATCATTCGCGAAGTGGGCGTCGAAACGGGCGGGTCGAACATCCAGTTCGCCATCGATCCCGCCACGGGGCGCATGATCGTGATCGAAATGAACCCGCGCGTGTCGCGCAGCTCGGCGCTGGCCTCGAAGGCCACCGGCTTTCCGATCGCGAAAATCGCGGCGCTGCTCGCGGTCGGGATGTCGCTCGACGAAATTCCCAACGATATTACGAAGAAAACGCCGTCGTGTTTCGAGCCCACGATCGATTACGTGGTGGTAAAAATCCCAAAATGGCAGTTCGAGAAATTTCACGGGGCGGATCCCACGCTCGGCACGCAGATGAAGTCGGTCGGCGAAGTCATGGCCATTGGCCGCACGTTCAAGGAAGCGCTGCAAAAGGGCATCCGGTCGCTGGAGCCGAGTTCGCCGTGGCGCGCGCCGGCCGACACGCCGGTGTCGCTGTTGCGTGAAAAAATCGCGACGCCGCGCCCGGACCGCATCCACTGGCTATTCGTCGCGCTCGAGCGGGGAATCTCCGCGAAAGAGGCGGTCGAGCTGACGAAGATCGATCCCTGGTTTATCGAGCAATTGCAGGAAATCATCGCGGTCAACCGGAGGCTTGCTTCGGTCACGGTGGAAACTGTCCCTGAAGATTTGCTGCGCGAAGGCAAACGGATCGGCACGAGCGACGAGCAACTCGCGCAAATGTGGAAGACCACTCCCGCGGCCGTGCGCCATCGCCGCGCCAAGGCTCATATTTCGCCGGTCTTCAAACGCGTCGATACCTGCGCGGCGGAATTCGAGTCCTTCACTCCGTACATGTATTCAACCTACGAGGACGAGGACGAGTCCCAGCCGACCGATCGTCCGAAGATCGCCATCCTCGGCAGCGGGCCGAACCGCATCGGGCAGGGAATTGAATTCGATTACTGCTGTTGCCACGCTTCCTTCGCGTTGCGCGAGGACGGCTTTGAAACCATCATGATCAATTGCAATCCCGAAACGGTCTCGACCGACTACGACACTTCGGACCGGCTCTACTTCGAGCCGCTCACCCTCGAAGACGTTCTCTCCGTCGTCGATCGCGAAAAACCGCAGGGAGTGATCGTGCAATTTGGCGGACAGACTCCGCTCAACCTGGCGCTGGAATTGAAGCGCAATGGCGTCCCCATCATTGGCACCGCGCCCGAATCGATCGACCTGGCGGAAGACCGCCGGCGTTTTGGGCGGCTGCTCGATGAATTGAGAATTCCGCAGCCCAAGAACGGCACGGCGCTTGTCCCGGAAGAGGCGGCTCGCGTCGCCGGCGAAATTGGTTTCCCCGTGCTCGTGCGCCCGAGCTACGTGCTGGGCGGGCGGGCGATGGTGATCGCTTACGATTTGAATACCGTGCAGGAATACGTGGCCCAGGCGGCGCTCATGGGCCCTGCGCGGCCGGTGCTGATCGATCAGTTCCTCGAAGAAGCGACGGAAGTGGATGTGGACGCGCTAGCCGATGGCGACGACGTAATCATCGGCGGCGTGATGGAGCATATCGAAGAGGCGGGCGTGCACTCGGGAGACTCTTCGTGCGTGCTGCCTCCGGTCAGCCTGTCGCCTTCTGTCCTTGCAAAGATCCGCGACTATACGAAGCGCCTGGCCAAGGCGCTGCAGGTGGTTGGCCTGATGAACGTGCAATACGCGATCCAGCGTGACACGGTCTATGTGCTGGAAGTGAACCCGCGCGCGTCGCGCACGGTTCCGTTCGTCAGCAAGGCCACGGGCGTGCCCTTGGCGAAGGTTGCGGCACTGCTGATGGCGGGCCGCAAACTTCGCGACATGAATCTTCCCTTCGTGACGACTGATGGCGTGGCGGAGATTGTCGTGCGCGATTATTTTTCCGTAAAATCTCCCGTTTTCCCGTTCAATAAATTCAAAGGCGTGGACACCATCCTCGGGCCCGAGATGCGCTCGACCGGCGAAGTCATGGGCGTGGCCAAGAGCTACGGCCAGGCCTTTGCCAAGGCGCAACTCGCCGCCGGGCAGCGCCTGCCGCGCAAAGGCTCGATTTTTTTGAGCGTGAGCGACCACGATAAGCGACACTGCGCGCCCCTGGCGAAGGAATTGCACGCCCTCGGATTCCGCCTGATCGCCACGCGCGGCACCGCCGCGGCGCTCGAAGCCGCTGGAGTCCCGGC
>JBGQJJ010000133.1:0-5756 GCA_041498955.1 Terriglobia bacterium | reverse complement strand
TTCGTCGAACACGATATTTTCGACAAAGTCGTGGACGGCGTCGCGAAACTTGCAAACAACATTCACGTCGGTCCCGGAATGGATCCCGCGAGCGACATGGGACCGCTCGTTTCCGAAGAGCAACTGAATCGAGTGTGCGGCTATCTCGAATCGGGCTTCTCGGAAGGCGCCAAGGCGGTCACCGGCGGATCGCGATCCGGAGACAAAGGCTACTTCGTAAAACCCACGGTCCTCGTGAACACCAACGAAAAAATGAAAGTGGTGCGCGAAGAAATTTTCGGGCCCGTGGTCACGGTGATTCCCTTCCGCAGCGTCGAGGAAATCGCCGCGAAAGCAAACAACTCAACCTACGGTTTGGCGGCCGGCATATGGACTCGCGACATCAAGAAAGCGCACAGACTCGCGAGCCTGCTCCGCGCCGGAACCGTGTGGATCAATTGCTACAACGTGTTCGATGCCGCGCTCCCCTTCGGCGGATACAAGGAGTCCGGCTGGGGCCGCGAGATGGGCCACGAAGTCCTCGAGCAGTACACCGAGGTCAAAGCCGTTTGCACCCCGATCTCGTAAAGGGGCAGCAAGCAACGAATAAGCTAAAAATGGGAAAGGGCCGAAGAGTTTCTTTGGCCCTTTTTCTATTCGCGGAGGTTCCTATATCTCTCAGATTCCGCAAGACGACTGGTTGGCCATTCAGGTTACTGGTACGGCCTTAATGTATCGGTTTATCGTTGACAGGAATGTTTGACAGAGAGATTCTTTTTTCAGGCTTCGGCCTCCCCTTCCTGTACTTCAATTACAGGAGAATCCAATGAAGAAAAATCGAATTTTGCTCGTGGATGATGACGCCGAGCTGCGCGACGTGTACCAGGCAGGCTTGGAACATCACGGGTTCGAAGTTGTGCCTGCCGCCACCGTAAACGGAGCGCTGAACCTCATTTCTACTCAAACCTTCGATGCGTTGCTCACTGACCTGCACATGCCCGATCCCGCTGATGGATTTACTGTCGTCAGCGCGATGCGCCATTTACAACCCAATGCCGTAACTCTGGTGAACAGTGGCTACCCCGCGGTTGAAGAAGCCATGACGACCATCCTCCTACAAGCCGACGAAGTTCTTGTGAAGCCCCTTAAGTTGGCCAGAATTGCCGAAATCATCAACGAAAAGCTCTCAAATCCTTCGGCTCGTTCGTCGATGACCAAAGAGCGCGTCGCCGCAATTCTGGATCGCGATGCGGATCCCACCATCAAGAACTGGGTGTCGAGCGTGGAGCGAAACGAGGAACTCGCGCGCCTTCCACTGAGCTTTCAAGAACGTACTGGACATCTTCCAACGCTCATGGGGGACCTCGTTCGCCGCCTGCGACTGCTTCCCAATGCCAAAGCTCCTATTTCCAGCGCCGCACACGACCACGGGGTTCTGCGACACATCCAAGGCTACACGGCCGCGATGATGGTGGAGGAGTCGCGAATTTTGCAGGTCAGCATCTTCAATACTCTGCAGACCAATCTCGGAACCGTGGATTTCAGCACGGTATTGCTCGATGTGATGACCATCGCCGACGAAGTGGATTCGCAATTGAAGCAAGCGATGCTCGGCTACATGGAACCGCTGCCCTCGAAGGCGGCGAGTTTGGTCTCGTAAACCCTCAGGGCGAGACCGGATCACTGTTACCCCAGACGCACGTGATTCTGGGATGAGGATGCGTCCGCGAATGACGGGGAAAAGGGCGGGGCCGTCTATTGCGCCAGCGCGCGGACCCAAATGCGGCTCGTCGCTGGCTTTCCGAGGTGGATGGTGCGATTGCCGACCGCGAGCGTCATCGTTTCGTCGTATTCGCGCTTCTTGATGCGGGCGCGCGCGCCGGGATGGAGTGTGAGTCCTGAGAGAAACTTCAGGAATTCCGGATCTTTCTCGTAAACACAGAGAACTTCGAACGACTTCCCCGTGGCTACATCGGAAAGCGGGACGGCGCCGTGCTTGCGACGCAACTTTGCGAGGCCGCCTTGCAGCGGCACGCCGTGCGGACAAAAGCCTTCCGCGCCAAAACGCGCCAGCAGTAATTTTTCGACTTCGGGCGAGATTCCGTGTTCGAGGCGCTCGGCTTCGTCGTGGGCGCGCGTCCAGTCGAGGCCGATGACTTCGGTGAGCAGTTTTTCCGCGAGCTGGTGACGCATGGCGAGCCGGTCGGCGAGGCTGCTCCCTTTTCGCGTCAGGGAAATGCGGCCGTCGCGGCGCACGACGAGCAGGCCGTCGCGCGTCATGCGCTTGAGCGCGGCGGTCACCGCCGGAGGCGTGACGCCCAGCTCCTCGGCCAGGCGCGCGCTGATCGGCTCGTGCTCTTCCTGGACCATCTCCCAGATGGCCTTCAGGTAGTCTTCGCGCGACACGCTGGTTTTTTCACGCGGCATGAGTTTCACGTAGGACAGCCACTCCTGGCTGTCCGCTTTTCGGTGCCCAAATGTGGCAGGGACAGCCAAGAGTGGCTGTCCTACATTTCAGCTTGGCTACGCAGCGTCCGGCGAGTCTACCCTCTCGCGAAGCCGCCGCGCCAGATCCTCGACGCGCGCCTCAATCTGATCGCGAATCTCGCGATACACCGCGAGATTAAATCCGTACGGATCGCCCACATCCCAATCCTCGACCTGCGGCACGGGTTCGGTAAAAATCGAGGCGCTCGAGCGTCCGGTCATGTTGATCACGATGTCCGCCGCGCACATATCTTCCGAACGCAGCGCCTTGGAGGTTTGGCCGTCGGCGGAAATCCCGCGTTCGCGAAGCACGGCGAGCGTGGTGCCGGGAATCTCCCCAAAGGGCACAAGCCCGGCGCTCGATGCTTCCATCACATCCGACGCGCTGTGCCTCGCAATGGCCTCCGCCATCTGGCTGCGGCATGCGTTGCCGATGCATAAAAACAAAACCTTAGTGCGCGGGACCATTCTTATCTTTCCGGCCTGGGATTCAGACAAGACAGAATGACACGAATTCTACTGAGGCTCAACCTACACGGCGGATATTGTCGAGGGAACACCGGAACTGCGAAGGTGGCCGTTGCTGTGATCGCGGGCCATGCGCAGGAAATATTCGTGCACAGTCGTGTCCGTCGTGAGTTCGGGATGAAATGTCGCGATCAAGATGTGGCCCTGGCGGATCAGGACGGGCTGGCCCTCGGATTCTGCAAGCACCAACACGTCTGGCCCAACTCGATCTATGATCGGAGCGCGAATGAAAACCATCTCGATGGGTTCCGGGGAGATTGCCGTTTCGCCGTGGCGCACTTCGCTCGCCAGCTGGCGTCCGTAGCCGTTGCGGATGACGGTGATATCGGCAAGGCCCAGGGATTGCTGCGCCGGGTTACGAACTTCGCGCGCCAGTACGATGGCTCCGGCGCACGTGCCAAAGATCGCGCCGCCCCGCGCGGCGTGCGTCAGGAGACTCTTGTCGAGGCCTTCCTCGACCAGAAATTTCCATTGCGTCGTGCTCTCGCCGCCCGGCAAGATGACCGCGTCCACGCCTTCGAGATCGCGCGGCGTGCGGACGAATACATAGTCGAGGCCGATGCGGGCGAGCGTCGCCGCGTGCGCTTCAAAATCACCTTGAACGGCTAGGATTCCGACTTTTGTGGATTTTTCCATAACGGTTGGAGTAGCGCCGGCGTCCCGCCGGCTCTTTGCTTCCTCGCGAATCAGGAACCCTGCCGGCAAGATGCCAGCGCTACAAACTACCAGCCTCGCGTTTGCAGCAAATCCTTCTCTTCGATTTGGCGGATATCCAGGCCCCTCATCGCCTCTCCAAGTTCTTCCGAGGCTTCGAGGACGGCTTTGGGATCCTGGAAATGCGTGGTGGCTTTCACGATGGCCTTGGCGCGTTTTTCCGGATCGGCGGACTTGAAAATTCCCGACCCGACGAAAACCGCTTCGGCGCCCAAATGGCGAACGAGCGCGGCGTCAGCGGGAGTCGCGATACCTCCCGCGGAAAAATTCGGCACCGGCAGTTTTCCGGTGTTCGCGACCTCACGTACCAGGTCCAGCGGCGTGCCAAGTTCTTTGGCGACGCGCATGAATTCGTCGCCGCGCAGAGTCGTGAGGCGGCGCATCTCCGAAGTGATCGTGCGCATGTGGCGAACGGCTTCGACGATGTTGCCCGAGCCGGCTTCACCCTTGGTGCGGATCATCGCCGCGCCTTCGGCAATGCGCCGCAACGCCTCGCCCAGATTGCGCGCCCCGCAAACGAAGGGCACCTTGAAATCGTGCTTCCAGACGTGATTTTCCTCGTCGGCGGGAGTCAGGACTTCGCTCTCGTCGATGAAGTCCACCTCCAGCGCCTCCAGCACCGCCGCTTCCGCAAAGTGTCCGATGCGCACCTTGGCCATCACCGGAATGCTCACCGTCTTCATGATCTCCCGGATAATTTTCGGCGAGGCCATGCGCGCGACGCCGCCTTCCTTGCGGATGTCGGACGGAACGCGCTCCAGCGCCATCACGGCGCAGGCTCCCGCGTCCTCGGCAATGCGCGCCTGCTCGGCGTTGGTGACGTCCATGATGACGCCGCCCTTGAGCATTTCCGCGAGCCCCACCTTCACGCGCCACTGATCGGTTCCGTAATTTCCATTGCTACCCATCGTCGCTGTCATTCTTTTTCTCCTCGCTGCAACCGAATCTTCCCTGTATCGTCAACCCGTCGCCCTTCGTGCAAACTACTGGGCCTTGTATTTTGTCCGGTCGATGATCACAAACCGCCCTTCGCCCCGGGCCAGCAAATCTCCCGCCTCGTTCCGAATCTCACCTTCATGATACAACTGGCGCCCGTCGCGGCGCGTCACAAATCCCTCCACCACAATTTCCGTGTTCGCGCGGATCGGTTTCTTGTACTCCACGCGCAACTCCGCCGTGACGGCGTGCTCGGCGTGAAACCGGGCCGCTTTGCCCATGGCTTCGTCCAGAAGCAAGGCAATGATCCCGCCGTGAAGAAACCCCGAGCCGCCCTGGTATTCTTCTCCCAGGCGGAAGCGTCCCACGATGCGCTGGCGAGCATCATCCTGTTCGAACGCGAGCCGCATCCCGCGAGGGTTCGCGCCTCCACAGCCGAAGCACGGGTTCTCGGGTTTTGGATCGAGCTTCATTTCATATCCGTTCATCGTCGACTTGCTTTAGTGGCACACGCTTCAGCCTGTGGGGTCTAGAGTTACTGGGCAGAAAACCCACAGACTGAAGTCTGTGCTACTTAAAACCGTTACACCAACGCGACTCGGGGAACCTCCGCGCGGCGGGCTCCTCGCTGGCGCTTGCGCATTTCGACGCGCAACACGTCAGCCAGCGTCGCGATCCCACGCGCGATCTCCCGCTCGGCAACTCCCGCAAAGCCGAGGCGCAGCGTATTTGGCTGCGGATTCTGGAAATAAAAATATCGCCCCGGAGCAAACACCACGCCGCGTTCGCGCGTGTGAATCAATAATTCATTCGAATCAAATCCCGGAGGCAGCTCGACCCAAACGCACATGCCGCCCTCAGGACGCGTCCATTTCGTTCCGGAAGGCATATGACGGCCCAGCGCCTGTTCCAGCGCAGCCAGGCGCCCGCTGTAGGCCTTGCGGGTACGTTCCAGGTGACGGGCGAGAAGTCCGCGACGCACGTATTCGGCCAGGATGGCTTGGGCGAGATGCCCCGTGTGCAAATCGGTGGACTGCTTCACCAGGCGCAGCCGCTCGATTACGTTCGAAGGAGCGACGATCCATCCCACGCGCATTCCCGGAAACGCGATT
>JBGQJJ010000132.1:0-5839 GCA_041498955.1 Terriglobia bacterium | reverse complement strand
CGCGCGGACTGGATGCTGCGCGAAGCCGTGCTGGGCATGCTCCCGAAAAATAAATTGCGGGCGCTGCGTGCGAAGAAATTGCGGATTTATCTGGATGACAAGGGTTTGGCGCGCCACGCGGGGCAAAAACCACAAGCGGCTGCTCTTTAACCTTTAGCGGATTCCATGCTGCGTGGAACGCAAAATGGGAGTCCCATCCCTCTGCGTTCCGTGCAGGGACGAATCGAAATCGTCGGGATTTTGGATGTGAGGAGGAAAGTTGAGTTCCAGCCCAGAACCTTTGGAAGGCGCGAAACAGAAATTTTACGGGACCGGCCGGCGCAAGGAATCCGTTGCGCGCGTCTTCCTGACGTTCGGGACGGGAAAGATTTCCATCAATGGCCGCACACCGGATGAATACTTTCGCAACGTGACCTGGCGCAATCGCGCCGTTGAGCCGATGAAGTTCACCGAAACGTCGGGTTCCGTGGACATCGTCGCAACCGTGAATGGCGGCGGCGTCGGTGGACAATCGGGCGCGGTGCGCATGGGGCTTTCCCGGGCGCTGGCGCTCTTCAATCCGGAATTGCGCGCGGGCTTGCGCAAGAACGGGTTTTTGACGCGCGATTCGCGCATGAAAGAACGCAAGAAGTACGGGCAGAAGGGCGCCCGCAAGCGCTTCCAGTTCAGCAAGCGCTAATTCAAAGAGTTCTGGTCCGTCTCGTTTTGCGGGACGGACCAAATTCACGGCCGGCATGGAGCCGGCAATAGGATGTTCGGTTCCGGACCACTGTTTTTACGAAACGGTCCGGGGCTCGCAAACATCCATCTCCTGAGGAGGGACTTTGGCAGTTGAAATAACGATGAAAGAATTGCTGGAGGCTGGAGTTCATTTCGGCCACCAGACCCGCCGCTGGAACCCGAAGATGAAGGAATATATTTTCGGCGAACGCAATGGAATCCACATCATTGATCTGCAAAAGACATTGAAGCTGTTTCGCGAGGCCGCGCGCTTTGTGAGCGAGCAGAGCGGCAACGGCAAGACCATTCTTTTCCTCGGGACCAAGCGCCAGGCGCAAGAAGCGGTGGCCGAGGAAGCGAACCGCTGCGGTATGTTTTACGTCAATCATCGCTGGCTGGGCGGCACGCTGACGAATTGGTCCACGCTCCAGAAGTCCATCAAGCGCCTGAAGACGCTGAAAGCCATGACCGAAGATGGCCGGATGGCGCAGCTCTCCAAGAAAGAAGCGGCCCGCCTGGACCGCGAAATGAAGCACCTGAAGCAGAACCTGTCGGGCGTCGAAAATATGTCCGCTCTGCCGGACTCGATGTTCGTCATCGATTCCAACGCGGAAGCGATTGCGGTTCGCGAAGCCCGCCGCATGGGCGTTCCTGTGGTCTCCATCGTGGACACCAATTGCGATCCGGATCAGGTGGACTGGGTGATTCCGGGCAACGACGACGCGCTGCGCGCGATCAAGCTGTTTACTTCCAAGATTTCCGACGCCGTGATCGAAGGCCGCCAGGCGTATGAGAGATCCCAAATCGCGCAGGAGAAGGCCGCCACGGACGCCGCCGCGGGCGCGGAGACCGTCGAGTACCAGGATACCAGCAAGTACGAATCGTACGAGAAGCAGGAAGGCGATTTCGTCGAGCCGGACGCGGAACCCGTCGTCGAACCCTTGCCCGAACCTGAACTTGAATCCGAGCCGGACAAATCCGTAAAAGGCGCCGCCGAATAGAAATGAATCGCAGGTTTCGTTCACGGAACCGCGTGGACGGCTGTGTTTTCAATTCATAGAATTCGCCAATAAAGGAATGCCATAGAGCCATGACAAATCCATCCGATCCGGTCAATATCTCCGCGCAGCTGGTGAAGGAACTTCGCGAACGAACCGGCGCGGGATTTTCCGATTGCCGCTCGGCGCTGGTCGAAGCGAAAGGCAATATCGAAGGCGCGATCGATGTCCTGCGGAAGAAGGGGCAAGCGGCCGCCCAGAAGAAAGCGGCGCGACAGGCGAGCGAAGGCTTGGTCGGGCATTACATCCACGCCGGCGGGAAAATCGGGGTCCTGGTCGAAATCAATTGCGAATCCGATTTCGTGGCGCGCACCGAGGATTTCCAGCGCCTGTGCCACGACGTGGCCATGCACATTGCCGCGCTCGATACGCGGTTTGTCCGCCGCGAGGACGTCACGCAGGAAATTCTCGACCGCGAGCGCGAGATCTACAAGGCGCAGGCCCGCGCGACAGGCAAGCCCGATCCGGTGGTCGAAAAAATCGTCAACGGCAAGATGGAAAAGTTCTACGAGGAAAACTGCCTCTACGAACAGCACTTCATCAAGGATGAGTCGATGACGGTTGGTGAAATGGTCAGCCAGATGATCCACAAGCTGGGCGAAAATATTTCCATTCGTCGCTACGTGCGCTTCAAAGTGGGCGAAAGCGCCACCGCCCCTGCCGAAGAGCCGCCTGCCGCCGTGGCCGCCATCTAGGCGGATCCTCCACGCGTACAAGTTCCGCTTTGGAACGCCCAGAATTCTCTGCGCCCTCGCTTTTCTCAGCGTCCTCTGTGTTGAGTTTTGAGGCTTGGGCCTGAAATGCTTAACACAGAGTACGCCGAGAAATTCATGAGAATGCGGGGATGAATCTTTGCTAGAATGCCCGCCGAGAGCATGAGCAAAGACGACCGAACGCCCAACCAGAAAAACGCCTCAGCTGCGCCCATTTACAGACGCATCGTTTTGAAACTTTCCGGAGAATCCTTTCAGGGTTCGCAAGGGTTTGGCATTGACGCTGAGACCGTTCACAGCATTGCCCGGGAAGTGAAGGAAGTCAGCGATCTGGGCATTGAAATGGCGATTATTGTGGGCGGCGGGAACATCTTCCGCGGCGCGCGCCAGAAATCCCTGGCGATCGACCGCGCCACGGGCGATTACATGGGCATGCTGGCCACAGTGATCAACGGCCTCGCGCTGCAGGATGCGCTGGAAAAGCAGGGCGTCGTCACGCGCCTGTTGAGCGCAATCGACATGGCGCAGGTGGCCGAACCGTTCATCCGCCGCCGGGCCATGCGGCACCTGGAAAAGGGCCGCGTCGTGATTTTCGCCGCGGGCACCGGCAATCCGTATTTTTCGACGGACACCGCCGCCGCTCTGCGCGCCATGGAGATCAAGGCCCACGTCATTCTAAAAGCGACCCGCGTGGACGGGATCTATGACGCCGACCCGGAAAAAGTGCCCGGCGCAAAAATGTTTGAACGCGTGACGTATCTGGACGTGATCCAAAAAGGTCTTGCCGTCATGGATTCGACCGCCATTTCACTGTGCATGGACAACCGGATGCCGATCATCATCTTCAATATGAATACGCCGGGGAATATCCGCCGCGCGGTGATGGGCGAAAAAGTGGGCTCGACCGTGACGGCGGAATGAACGGGGGCTCGAAGCGATGACTACAATTTCCAACAGCAAGGAAGCCATGGTGCAGGCCCGCACGCGGATGGAGAAAGCCGTCGAGGATTTCCGCAAGGAGCTTGCCAGCGTGCGCACGGGCCGCGCCAACGTCGCGCTGCTCGACCATATTCGCGTCGATTATCACGGCACGTCGATGCCGGTAAACCAGCTCGGCTCTCTTTCGGTGCCGGAGCCGATGTCGATCGTCATCGCGCCGTGGGATCCGGGCGCCGTGCCGCTGATCGACAAGGCGATTCGCACTTCCGACCTGGGACTCAATCCCACCAACGACGGCAAAATCGTCCGCGTGCCGATTCCTCCGCTGACCGAGGATCGCCGCAAGGACATCGTCAAGCATATCCACAAAGTCCTGGAAAATCACCGCACCGCCGTGCGCAATATCCGCCGCGACATCAAGGAAGCCGTCGACAAGCTGGAAAAAGAGAAAAAGATCAGCCAGGACGAACAAAAACGCACGCTCGACGAGCTCGAGAAGGTGACGCACTCGGAAACCAAAAAGATCGAAGACCTCTGCGCGGTAAAAGAAAAAGAAATCCTGGAAGTGAAGTGAGGCGCCCGCCGGATTATTTCGTCCAGTTTTCCACGGAAAGGCCAGTGACGCGAAGGAATTCTCGGTCGATGTTTGTTGCGAGGGTGACGTCCAGGGCCATCGCGTGGGCCGCGATCCATAAGTCGTTGTTTCCAATCATTCGGCCTTGCGTTTCGAGCTTCGCGCGAATCTCTCCGTAAGCTCGTGCGGCGGACGAGGTAAGGCTTTCCACCGGAATATATTGAGTCAGCTCCGCCAGTTGTGAGAGGGCCCGGGATCGTTGGGAACTTTTATTTGCGCCGTACTGCAGTTCTCCGTATGTTATTGCCGACATGACCGGTTGCTCGGGTTTCAGGCGTTCGAAACGAGCGGTCACTTGAGGATACCGGTTCTTTGCCAGGTAGATGCAAATGTCCGTGTCCAGCATGTAGCGGCGCCTCATAGAGGCTCGCGCTCCTGTGGCGGCGAGTCTTGGCGTCCGTCCGCCATGAAATCGTCGGGCAAAGCCCGCAGGATGGCTAGCGCCCGGCGCAAGTTCCGTTTTGGTTTTCGGAGTACGACTTCATCGCCACGGCGAAAAATCTCGACTTCTTTCACGTCGAAACGGAACTCTTTGGGCAGGCGCACCGCCTGGCTATTGCCGGCCTTAAAGACCTTCGCTTTACTCATGGAGGCGCCTCTCACAACAAGTATATACATAATGTATATACTTTGCAACCGGAGAAAGCGCGTTCCCTCCGCGCTTCCCAGGCTTTGGGCCACGACCACCCCTTGATTCTTGTTGCCAGTAGGGGTGGCAAAGTCCCAGGGAAAAGATTTCCACCGGGGCCGCCGGATTTGCATTTGACATAGCCCCCCGTTTTACCTATACTTACCGCTTCGTCAGGGATTGTTTTGCCCTGTAGTGAAAGGGATAGTCTTCGCGTCCCGGAACAAAGCACGACGGAACGGGACAAGAAGAGCGGCCGGAATGGGGCGCCAGCCCCGCAAAGCCGAGTAACCCTCTCCGCTTCGACCAGAAAGTAGAATCTGCTCACTGGGAGTAGTGCGGAGCTTGTTGTCGGGTTCTCCGGAATCGCACCTGTACCCTTTCGTTAACTGAACTCCACGACACGCCGCCGTGCGGAATTCCGCGCTGTGGAAAGTGAAGTGAAATCTAGCTCGTTTGAGGGAGAGCCGTGCCGACGTTTGCACAACTGGTTCGATTCGGGCGCGATCAAATTCGGACCAAGACGAAGTCGCCTGCGCTGCAGGGATGTCCGGAAAAGCGCGGCGTTTGCATTCGCGTCTACACGCAGACGCCGAAGAAACCCAATTCCGCGCTGCGAAAAGTCGCGCGCGCCCGCCTGACCAACAGCATTGAGGTCACGACGTACATTCCCGGGATCGGCCACAACCTGCAGGAGCACTCGATCGTGCTCGTGCGTGGCGGCCGCGTGAAGGATCTTCCCGGCGTGCGCTATCACGTGATTCGCGGAACGCTCGACGCCGCCGGCGTGGAGAACCGCAAGCAGGGGCGCTCGAAGTACGGCGCCAAGCGGCCCAAGGCCGCCGCCCAGAAGTAGGACGGGTGCGGGCTCTACTTGGAGCCCGCCGGAAGAAGAGGACTAGCGGATGCCCCGTAAAGGATTTGTTCCACGGCGCGAGGTTACTACCGATTCCGTGTTCGGCAGCGACCTGGTCCAGAAGTTTATCAATTCGATGATGTGGGATGGCAAGCGCTCGACGGCGCAGCGCATTTTCTACGGCGCCATGGAGCAGATCGCGCAGAAAACCAGCGACGATCCGCTGAAGACGTTTAAGAACGCCGTTGATAACGTGAAGCCGGTGCTCGAAGTCAAGACGCGCCGCGTGGG
>JBGQJJ010000131.1:0-5854 GCA_041498955.1 Terriglobia bacterium | reverse complement strand
TCCACCAGGACGCCGTCCACATCAAAAATAACGAGCTTTGGCGCCAGCTTCACAGAATCCTTTCCATGGCCCGAAGCACTTTGCGCGTATCGGCCCGCGTGCCGGCGCTGATGCGGACGAAACCCTCGCGCGGAAAATCTCTCCGGCCGCGCACGAGGATTCCTTTCCGTTCCAGGCTGCGTACGAGGCGTTTCGCCACAGGACCGAAATCGGCGAGCACGAAATTCGCGCTGCTCGGATAAATCCGCGCGCCGAGACGGACGAGGCCCTCTTCCAGCATGGCACGGCTTTGCAAAACTTCGCGCGTGTAGTTGCGCAGAAAACGCGGATCGCGAATGGCCGCTTCCGCCGCCACGAGCGCGGCCGAATTCACGGGATACGGCGTGCACGCGCGGCGCATCGCCGCCAGGAGTTCAGGCTTCCCGAATAGGCAGCCCACCCGCAACGCAGCAAGCCCCGCGGATTTTGAAAACGTGCGCGCCACCAGCAGATTGGGATACCGGCGAATCCACGGAAGAATCGTGAGCCCCGCAAAATCGAAGTAAGCTTCATCGACCAGCACCAGTGTCCGTGAAGCTGCACGCACAATCCGGCGCAATTCTTCGCGCTGCACCAAAGTGCCTGTAGGATTGTTGGGATTCGCGATATAGAGAACGCGCGGGCAGCGCTTTGCAGACTGTCGCAGAGCGCGAACCACGCCGTCCACGGGAAATCGCATTTCTTCGTCGTAACGCAACGCAACGGCGCGCGCTCCTGCAAGTTCAGCAAAAAAACGGTACATATCGAAAGTGGGTTCGACAACGAGGACCGAATCGCCATCCTCGATGAACGTGTCCGCGATCAGGTGCAAGGCATCATCAATGCCGTTTGTCAGGTGCATCTCCGCCGCCCGGACGCCGAAGTAGCGGGCCAGGCGCTTCGTCGTGGCCTGATACTCGGGATAAATCGCCATCTGCTCGGCCGTCATGCGCGAGAGCGCGCGCAAGACCGCGGGAGAACAGCCCACCGTGTTCTCATTGAAGTCGAGGCGAAGTTTTTTGGCGCGCCCTTCCTCCGGAGTGTTGTAGGGAGCGAGTCCCAAAACCGCCTTGCGGATTGGGATTGCCGCCAGATTGGCGCGTTTCATTGACGCACCTCGACGGCGCGTGCGTGCGCCTCCAGTCCCTCGGCGCGGGCCATGGCCGTGACGACCGGCGCGAGGCGCTTCAGTCCAACACGCGAGATTTCTTGCGTGCTCGAACATTTCACGAAGTCCGTAACGCTCAAGCCGCCCCGCGCGCGCGCCCAGCCGGATGTTGGCAGAACATGATTCGTGCCGCTGGCATAGTCTCCGATCGGCTGCGCGCTCCACGGCCCGAGGAATACGCTTCCCGCTTCGGACAATTTCTCGACCAATTTCTTGTTCGCATCCGGGATGCTCAAGTGTTCCGGGGCCACGCGGTTTGCAAATCGAATCGCCGCGTCTAGCGATGGCGCAATCAGAATGGCGCTCGCTTGCCGCAGCGACTTCCAGGCTGGATTCGTTTTTGGCAAATCGCGCAGTTGCTCCTCGATTTCGGCGGCAACTGCTTTTGCCAGTCGCGGCGAGGGAGTCACCAGCAAGGCAACGGCGTCCGGATCATGCTCGGCCTGGGCCAGGAAATCCGCGGCAATATGGCGCGGCGATCCGCCCGTGGCCAGGATCAACACTTCCGTTGGTCCGGCAGGCATGTCAATGGCGCAATCATTGGAAACGATGCGTTTCGCGGCGGTGACGTAGCGATTGCCCGGACCGCAAATCTTGTCGACGCGTGGAATCGATTGCGTGCCATAGGCAAGCGCGCCGATCGCCTGCGCGCCGCCCATGCGGGCAATTTCGGTCACGCCGAGGATTTCCGCGGCTGCAAGCAACGCGGGACTCGGCTTCGGACAGGCCACGACGATGCGCTTCACGCCGGCCACTTGCGCGGGGATTGCCGTCATCAACAAAGTCGAGAAGAGCGAGAATCGCCCGCCGGGAATGTAGCACCCGATGGTTCCGAGCGGCGCGACTCGCTGACTGACTCGAACTCCCGGCTCGACTGTGATCGTCCACGAGCGAGGACGTTGCTCGCCGGCCACGCGCCGGATGTTTCGCGCGGCGTGCTCGATCGCGCGCACGAGGTCGCGCGGCACACTGCGTCTCGCGGCGCGGATTTCCGCGCGGCTGATCCACAGCGACTTTCGCGTGAGCCGAAGTCCATCAAGCCGCAACGCCCAGCGAAACAATGCGGGGTCGCCGTTCTTCCGAACGTCGGCGAGGATCCGGGCGGCAATTCGCTCTGCAGCCGCGTCATGCGAGCTGCGCCGCGCGAGGAATTTCGCGGCCACCGCGTCGGTTAGTTTGAGTAAGCGCATTCGGTTCAAATCTTTCTTCACAGCACGATCTTGTTCAGCGGATACTCGACAATTCCCTGCGCGCCCGCCGCTTTCAAGCGCGGAATGATCGAGCGAACCACGTCTTCGTCGATGATCGTATTAACCGCGATCCATGCCGGATCGCTCAGCGTGGACACCGTCGGATTCTTGAGCGCGGGCAGCACGGCGAGCACCGCGGCGAGATGCTCCTTGCGCACATTCAGCATGATGCCGACCTTCGTGTACGCCGCGATGGCGCCGGAAAGCAGAAGGAAAATATTGGAAATCTTTTCGGATTTCCAAGGGTCGGCGGAAGCCGCATGATTTACGATGAATACCGTGCGCGATTCAAGGATGGTATCGACAATCCGCAAGTGATTCGCGCGCAACGACGAACCCGTTTCCGTGACTTCGACAATGGCGTCGGCAAGCTGCGGCACCTTCACTTCGGTCGCGCCCCAGGAAAATTCCACACGCGCGTCCACGTGGTTGCGCGCAAGATATTGCTTCGTGAGATTCACGACTTCGGTGGCGATCACTTTTCCCGCGAGATCTTTCACGGATTGTACCGGCCCGTCTTCCGGCACGGCGAGAACCCAGCGCACGGGCGCGAGACTTTGTTTCGAGTACATCAGCTCCCCGATCTCCTCGACCTTCGAGCCGGTCTCAAACACCCAGTCGCGCCCGGTGATCCCCGCATCGAGCGCGCCCGTTTCCACGTAGCGCGCCATTTCCTGCGCGCGAACGAGCATGCAGGTGATTTCCGGATCGTCGATGCCCGGAAAATAGCTGCGCGAATTGATCGAGATTCGCCATCCGGCCTTGCCGAAGAGCTGGATCGTCGCATCCTGCAGGCTGCCCTTGGGAATTCCGAGGCGAAGTACGCTCATCAGCGCGCATCCTTTCCGTAAACCGCGTTCGGGTCAAACGTGCGTTCAGCGATCACCTTGGCCTCACCGGCCGGAGAAAGTTGCCGGAAGAAACACGAGCGATAGCCTTCGTGGCAAACTCCGGGACCGAGCGCGTCCACGCGGATCAACAAGGCATCCACATCGCAATCCACGCGAATTTCGCGCACTTTCAGGACGTGGCCGCTTTGCTCGCCCTTGCGCCACAGTTTGTTGCGCGAGCGGCTGAAAAAGGTGACTTCCCCGCTCGCCTGCGTTGCGCCGTACGCCGCGGCATTCATGAAGCCCAGCATGAGGACTTCTCCGGAACTCGCGTCCTGAATCACCGCGGGAATCAAACCGTCGATTTTCTTGAAATCCAAGTCCATCGCCCCTCCAAAGCCCTGGCCATCGTTGCTCCCAAATAAAAAACCCGCTGGCGCTTACCGCGCCAGCGGGCCGATGAGTGCGAATTTCGATGCGCTACTCAAGCCTCCGCGGGCACGGTCCTGCGCCGTGATGGTGATGATGGCCGTGGTGTCGCGCGGAGAACTTCATGACGAATAGAATATACAAGAGCCGGCGATACGCGTCAATAGAAGTGATCGACTTTCCGGCAAGTTTAATAGGATTCCGGGGCATGATACCCTGCGCGAGGCATCCGGATGGCCACCGGCACAACGGTCTCCGCGTGCGATTCGCGCGTCTATCGTTCGTTCAGGAGAAATTGATGCACTCCAAAGTCTGGACCGACATGTTCGTTCTCGCGCTTCCTATAGCCGAGAAAATCCTGCGCCCCATCGTCGTCTACTTTTTTCTTGTGATCGGGCTGCGCCTGGCGGGAAAGCGCGAACTCGCGCAGCTCAATCCATTCGATCTGGTCGTTCTGCTCACGCTGTCCAACACGGTGCAGAACGCCATCATCGGCGACGACACCACCATAACGGGCGGAATCATCGGCGCCGCGACGCTGTTGCTCGTCAACTACCTCGTGGTGCGCTTTCTTTTCCGCCACGAGAAGCTGGACCGTCTCGTCGAAGGCGAGGCCACGGTGCTGATCGAACACGGGAGAATTCTCGAGAACAGGCTGACGAAGGAAATGCTCTCGCTCCAGGATCTGGAAGCCGCGGCCCACAAGCAGGGATTCGGCGCGCTCCGGGAAGTGGACCATGCCACGCTCGACCCCAGCGGCACGATTTCCTTCACCGGCAAGAAACCGGCTCCGGAGGAAGCGCGCCATCGCGAACTGCTCGACCGGCTCGATCAACTCACGCGCGAAGTGGCGACACTGCGGGTGCGAATCGTGCCGCCCGCTCCGTAGGCGCCGTTCCGCTTTCTCTCAGTGCATCAACAAACCCGTTGCGGCAATCCCCAGCCCCGCAACGCCCGAAATGATTCCCATAAACCAATAGAAACGCTTTCGCGAAAGGAGCGCGAGCGAGCAAATCACGAGGGCAATTTCGAGAAACACTTCTCCCAAGTCGAAGCGGTCCGCTTTGCGTTGCGCGCGCGCCGATTCACCTTCGAGGTCCTTGGCCTGCTCTTCGATTTCGGCCTGCTCTTTGGTGTACCGGTCGGCTTCTTTCTGATATTTTTCGCGGATTTTCCCGGCCTGCTCCTTGTCCTTGAATTCGATCAAGGCAAGCAGGTCCAGGCTCATTTCATAGTTGTGGCGGCGAATATTTTTCGCCTGATAATACGCCCACTGATCGGTCGCGCGATTCTGCATCAGGAGTTCCTCGGTGTGCGACCGGTGGCCCAACAAGGAAACGACGGCCACGCACACGGCGAGGATGGCCATCGTGACGGAAATGGGGGCCAGCGACGGATTCTCGCGCCCGTGTTCCGCGTTCTCCTGCAGTTCGCTCAGTTCGTCGGGCATGTATTCATTCTCCTTTTGAGAGACAGCGTGCTAGTTATTTGTGATTCCGGGTTATTTCGTGGCGCCGGCGTCCCGCCAGCGAATTTGTGCTCGACTGGACGTGCAAAAAACGCCGGCGGGACGCCGGCGCCACGATAAATCCATTGATCGAGCAGACACGATCGGATGCCGGTTTTCAGGCGGCCCGCTATCTTTTAGCCAGATGCCGCAATTAGACTTTCGCGGCAGGCTGAGAGGGTACGATCGATGTCCGCATCCGTGTGAGCCGCCGAAACGAATAACGCTTCAAATTGGGAAGGCGCTAGAAAAACGCCACGATCGAGCATCCCGCGGAAGAATTCGGCAAAGCGCCGCGTGTCGCATTTTTTCGCGGCGGCATAATCCGTTACCGGCTCGCGCGAGAAAAATAGCGTGAGGAGCGAACCCGCGCGAACCGCCGTGGCCGAAGCGCCCGTTTCCCGCAGCGCAGCAACAATTCCATCTCCCAGGCGCTTCGCTCGCGCGTCGAGCGACTCGTAAAATCCGGGCGCGGCCAGCAAATCGAGCGAAGCGATTCCCGCGCTCATCGCCAACGGATTGCCGGACAGCGTTCCCGCCTGATAGACCGGCCCGAGCGGCGCGACGCGGTCCATTAAATCGTGTCGGCCTCCGTACGCGGCAACGGGCAATCCTCCGCCAATGATTTTGCCGAGCGTAGTCAAGTCCGGAG
>JBGQJJ010000130.1:0-5854 GCA_041498955.1 Terriglobia bacterium | reverse complement strand
GGCTTTGCACCCCACTCTCTCCCCCCGGGGGCTGGGGGGTCGGGGTTGGGTGGGGCGGGCGCCCCGCGGGGGTTTTGCCCCCCCCCCCCGCACCTCAAACGCGCGGGGGGGCCGCCGGCGCCACCAAACCTTGGAAGACGGTGCGTTGCCATCGGACCAAAAACGCAAATTGTGGCGCGAAATTGGGATTAGGCGATTGCAGGCTTCTTGTACGTGGGGGAAAGCTGGCGGAGCCGCTCGATCACTGGGGGAATTGTTTCGAGCGCGAAGTCGATTTCCGCTTCGGTCGTCTGCTGTCCCAGGCTCAGGCGCAGCGTGGCGCGCGCATCTTCCGGGGCAAGGCCAAGCGCCATCAGCACATGCGATGGCTCAAGGGCTCCCGAGGAGCATGCCGCGCCGGTGGAACACGCGATTCCCTTGAGGTCCAGCGCGATCACCATGGACTCACCTTCGATAAACGGGAAAGTAAGATTGGCGGTGTTGGGCACTCGCGGCGCCCGCGCACCGTTGACCCAGGAATGACCCACGCGATTGAGCAGGCCTTGCTCCAAACGGTCCCGCAATCCGCGCATGCGTTCGCTTTCCTTGCGCATGCCCGTCAGTGCTAGTTCCGCAGCTTTGCCCATTCCGGCGATGGCGGCTACATCCTCGGTTCCCGGACGGCGATCCCGTTCCGAGTGTCCGCCATACATCAAGGGCCCAAGCTGCGTTCCCTTTCGGATGTACAGTGCGCCCACTCCTTTCGGTCCGCAAAACTTGTGCGCGGAAATCGAGAGCAGATCCACGCCCAGCTTATCTACGTCGATAGGAATTTTTCCGGCGGCCTGCACGGCATCGGTATGAAACACGATTCCTTTTTCGGCCGCGATTTTGCCGATCTCTTCGATGGGCTCGATCGTTCCAATCTCGTTGTTTGCGAGCATGAGCGTGATCAGGACGGTCTCAGGGCGAATCGCGGCGCGGACATCTTCAAGATTTACAAGCCCATCGCGGTCCACCGGCAGTATGGTGAGATCGATGCCACTCTTAGCCAAGGCCCTGCACGGATCGAGTACGGCGACGTGCTCAATCGCGGACGTAATCACGTGCTTGGCTTTGCCGGGGGCCGCTGCCACAGCGCCGAGAATCGCGTGGTTATTCGACTCGGTGCCTCCGCTGGTGAACATGATATCCGCGGCGCGCGCGCCCACGAGAGCCGCCACGGACGAGCGAGCCTGCTCCACCGCTCCGCGCGCGTTCTGGCCGAACGCGTGGATCGAGCTGGCGTTGCCGTATTCCTCGGTGAGGTACGGCAGCATGGCCGCCAGAACTTCTGGCGCAATCGGGGTCGTCGCGTTGTGGTCGAAGTAAATCCGCTTCATGTGATGGCCCTGAATGCAGAATATCGTTCGAGCACCAACCGGTCAAGGCGCCGGTGCTTTGTAGCACACGCTTCAGCCTGTGTGTTTTTGGCTTGAGCTAAAATCAAACCCCACAGGCTGAAGCGTGTGCTACTTATGCCGTAGCCACTCGGGCACTCTGCCTTGACACGCGAGTTGCCCTCCGATAGTTTGCAGGAGGCGTACAACACGGAGCGCGCGTTCCATCTCTCGCGAGCGACGTGTGAAACGGAGACTGTCTTTGGCCGATCCCATCATCACGCTCACCACGGATTTTGGCACGAGCGACCACCTCGTCGGGTCGATGAAAGGCGTCATCCTGAACATCAATCCTGCCGCGCGGATTGTGGACCTCAACCACAGCGTAGTCCCCTATGACATTCTCGACGGGGCCCTTTCGATCGCGAACGGGTACAAATATTTTCCGTCGCGCACGATTCACGTCGTCATCGTGGACCCCGGAGTGGGAACAGATCGCCGCCCCATTCTGGTGAGCGGGGAGAAGCAATTCTTCGTCGCGCCGGACAATGGCGTCCTCTCGATGATTTATGAGCGCGAACCCTGCACCGTCCGGCACATCACCGCGGAACACTATTTCCTGAATCCGGTCAGCCCCACATTTCATGGGCGGGACATTTTCGCGCCGACTGCGGCGTGGCTCTCGAAAGCATTTCAAACGGAAGCCTTCGGAGAGGTCGTCACGGATTTTGTGCGCTTCACCATGCCGAAAGCGAAGTCGAGCGGGCAGGCCGTCAAAGGCGTGATCCTGCGCGTGGATGCTTTCGGAAACTTGATGACCAATCTCACAGAAGAAGAACTGCCCATTGGCGCGCTGGACGGTGGGCCGATCAAGATGGCCGTGAACGGCAAGCCGGTGCTGAGGTTTGCTCGAACCTTCGCTTCCGGCAATCCGGGAGAACCGATCGCCGTGCTCGGCTCGGCCGGTTACGTGGAAATTGCGGTGAACCGGGGCAGCGCCGCGCGCACGCTCGGAGCGAACCGCGGCGCCGAAGTTACGCTTGATCTTACGTAGGACAGGCTTCAGCCTGTCGGTTTTCGCTCTGCAGCTCAATCACAATGCGACAGGCTGAAGCCTGTCCTACTTCGGAAATTTCAGCGCTGCAAATCCATCGTCGTCAAGAACGCGCGAGTGCGCGGATCGAGCCAGTCGCGCAGGGCGTCTCCCAGCAGGTTGAACGCGAGAACCGCCGCCATGATTCCGAGCGCGGGAAACACCACCAGGTGCGGCGCGTCAAACAAATGATTGCGCGCGTCGTTGAGCATCGCGCCCCAACTGGGTGTGGGCGCGACGACGCCTAGCCCCAGAAAACTCAGCGTCGACTCCGCCAGGATCGCTCCCGCCATTCCGATCGTCGCTTGGATCAACACGGGTTGCAGCGTGTTCGGCAAAAGATGCCGCAGCAAAATACGAGCATGCGAGGCGCCCAGCGACCGCGCGGCGAGTATGAATTCCATCTCGCGCACTTTCATCACTTGCGCGCGCGCCAGGCGCGCGTATCCCGCCCATCCGGTGATGACCAGCGCCAAGATGACCTTGTCCAATCCCGGCCCCAGAAATGCCGCAAAGGCGATAGCCAGTAGAATTCCGGGAAACGATAGAAACGAATTGATCAGGACAATGTTGATGAAGCGGTCGAACGCGCCGCCGAAATATCCGGAGAGCGAACCAAGCGCCAACCCCACAATTCCCGCGCCGACGACGACCGACACGCCCACGAGCAGCGAAACGCGCGCACCGTACAGCGTGCGTGACATGACGTCGCGGCCCAGTTCGTCGGTGCCCATCCAGTGATGCGCGCTCGGCGAAAGCAATCGATTCGGCAGGCTTTGCTCGGAGGGATTTGCGGGAGCGATCCACGGCGCGAGGACGGCGAGCAGGATCAGCAGGACGGTGACGGCGAGGCCCCAGCGGCCCAGGCCGCTGGTGCGAAGGAATTGGCGAATTGGAGATGACTGCTTCATGAAATTGTTCCCGCGCCGCGCATGACTACCTCTTGTTGCGCATCCTTCCAATCAGCTGTTCCGCGACTGAGCAAAAAAGCCTCGCCTCTAAAGAGGCGAGCTACAAATGCGTTGCGAATCATTGCAGGCGGACCCTGGGATCGACGATGGCGTAGACCAAGTCCGTGAGCAAATTTACGGCGACGTACGATACGGCAATGATCAGGATGCAGCCCTGCAAGAGCGGATAGTCGCGCGCCGAAATCGCTTGCACCGCGAGGCGTCCGATTCCCGGCCACGAGAAAATCGTTTCAGTGACAATCGTGCCCGCGAGCAGCGAGCCGAACTGCAATCCCACGATCGTGATCACCGGAATCAGCGCGTTCGGAAACGCGTGCCGGAACAGCACCGACGTTTCCGAAATTCCCTTCGCGCGAGCCGTGCGCACGTAGTCGCTCGAAAGCTCCTCGATCATCGATCCGCGGACCATGCGAGTGAGAATGGCCGCGAGCGCCGCGCCGAGAGTCGCGGCAGGCAAAATCAAGTGGCTGATTCCTCCGCGTCCCGACACGGGAAGCCATCCGATTTCGATGGAAAAAACCAGGATCAAAATCGGGCCCAGCGCGAAGTTGGGAACCGAAAGGCCCAGCAGAGTGAAAAACGAAGTCGCGTGGTCCGCCCGGCTTCCTCGGCGGCGCGCGGAAAACACTCCAGCGGGAATGGCGATGGCGAGACACACGGCCAGCGCGGCAAGCGACAATTCGAGCGTCGCGGGAAAGCGCTGCAGCACGATCGGGCGCACGGGCGCCGCATAGCGCAGGGATTGTCCCCAATCGCCGCGCGCGAGGCCTCCCAGATATCGCACGTATTGCACGCCCAGCGGCTGATCGAGGCCCAGGGAATGGCGCAGTTGCGCCAGGTCCTCGGCGCGCGCATCCTGGCCGAGCATTTGCAGCACGGGATCGCCCGGCACGATGTGAATCATCAAAAAAACCATCGTGAGGATCAGCCAAAGTGCGGGCAACGTGTAGAGAAGACGCTGAAGGAAATGCCGGATCATTTGGGTTTGAGCACTTTTTCGGCGGCGGGCTTGACGTCGGCCGCCGGCGCAGGAGCGCCCCGCTCCGAGGGCGTCTTCAATCTCTGAATTTTCACGCGCGCCACTCTCCGGCGATCCATTTCCACAACGGTGAAGCGATATCCATCAAAATCAAAACTCTCGCCGCCGCGTGGAATGAAACCGAGGCGCGCGAGCACGAAGCCTCCCACGGTGGCGTAGGACCGATCTTCCGGCAGGACGATGTTGTACTGCGATTCGAGATCGCGCAAGCCGAGCGAAGCGTCGAAGATCGTCGCCGCATCGGCGCCCTGGCCTACGACAACAGGTTTTTCGACGACGTCAAATTCATCGTGAATTTCGCCAACCAGCTGTTCCAAAATGTCCTCGAGAGTAAGCAATCCCAGTATGGTTCCGAATTCATCGACAACCATGGCCATCCAGCCATGGCTCGTGCGCAATTCCAGGAGCAATTCGCTCACGGGCTTGCTCTCCGGCACGATGGCCATCTCATGAAGCAGGCTGCGGACATTGAACTCGGCCGCGGTCCAGCCTTCTTCCGCGCGGCGCTCCCGGTCAAGCAACACCCACACAATGTCCTTGATGTGAATGTACCCGAGCACTTGTTCGCCCGTGCCCTCAAACACGGGCAGGCGCGAGCGCTGCGTCGTAACGAAGACGCGCATCACGTCATCCAGCGTCGCGTCAGCGGTTACAAAATGCACATCGGGGCGCGGGACCATCAACTCGCGCACCTGCGTTCGATCGAGTTCGATTGCGCCGAGGATGAATCTCTCTTCCTCCATCCCAACGAGGCCGCGTTCGCGCGCTTGTTGAATCTGAATCTGCAATTCTTCGGCGGAGTGAACCTGCGTGTGGCTGGAGCGGCCGGAGAATCCCAGCCCGCGGAGGATCCACCGGCTGGCCCCATCGAGGAGATTGATCGCCGGACGGAACACTTCGAGATACCATTGAAATGGAGGCGCAACCAACAGGGCGACACGTTCCGCGCGTTGCAGGCTCATGCTTTTCGGAACGAGTTCGCCCAGCACGACGTGCAGCGTCGTCAGGAAGAGAAACGCCACGACGAGCGACACCGCGTGAACCAGCGCTATTGTGTGCTTGCCTGGAATGTTTGCGACCAGCGGGCTCAAGACCGAAGCCAGCGTCGATTCTCCAAGCGCGCCGAGCCCCAGGCTGGTGAGCGTGATGCCCACCTGAACGCCGGAGACCACGCGGTCCAGCTTGCCGATCAAATCCAGAACGATCTTCGCCCGAAATCGCCCCTCATCGACCAGTTGCCGCACGCGCGAATGCCGCACCGCAACCAGCGAAAACTCGACAGCCGCGAAAAATCCATTCACGGCCACGAGAGCGAACAATCCGAGGAGTCGCAGCCCGATCAAATCAACAAGGTCCTCCGCCGGCTCATTCTAGCAGCCTCGGCACCTCGGCC
>JBGQJJ010000129.1:0-5978 GCA_041498955.1 Terriglobia bacterium | reverse complement strand
TGGAACTGAGTTCCGCATTTTTGTTAGGACTGGTTTTCCTTGTGGTGCTGGTGGCGACGAATTTCGCGTTGATCCACTTGGGCAGCGGAGGAATTTACGGAATGGCCTTGATTTCCGGACTCGCTCCGGTGGACCCGTTCATCATGGGACTCACGCAAACGGCGGGGAAGATGAGTTCCATGGGTCTCGCCGTGGCGGGAGTCATCATCGCGGCGGCCAGCAATAATTTTGCCAAGGCGTTTATCGCGCTGGTGCTCGCCGATCCCAAGACAGGCAGGCAAAGCCTGATCTTGATACTCGGGCTGACGGCGCTGGGCTTGCTGCCGCTGCTTTGGATTGTCCGCTAGGTGCGAGCCATGGATGCAACGGAACGCACACTGGCGCATTCGGTTTCGCCGGCCACAGTTTTTCGTTTGGCCGGTATGTTGATTCTGGCCGCGATGCTGGTCGCGCCGATCTGGATCGCCGCGTTTCCTCCTTTGCTCGATTATCCCAATCATCTGGCGCGGGCGTTTGTTCTTGCGCACCTGAACGATTCGCATTTTTC
Organism: Terriglobia bacterium; assembly: GCA_041498955.1. Lineage (GTDB taxonomy): Bacteria > Acidobacteriota > Terriglobia > Acidiferrales > UBA7541 > Palsa-360. Next base: position 5,431 of record JBGQJJ010000129.1, on the reverse strand, counting down.
GTTCCAGCAGTTCTACCGTTCCGATTGGGGCGCGTATCCCTATCTCGGGATGGACGCGTCGCTCGCTGTGCTTATCCGGCTGTTCCCCATTGAGACGGCGGGGCGCGTGTATCTCAGTCTGTGCGTCCTGGCGCTTCCCGTCGCGGTGTGGTTCTTTCTTCGCCAGGTGCAACCGGATGCGGGGGCCACGTCCTTGTGGTCGCTGCTGATCGCGTACAACGTTTTTTTCCTGGAAGGGTTTCTGAATTTCGACCTGAGCCTTGCAGTGGGATTTTTGGCGCTTGGATTATGGCTGCGATGGCTTGCGAAGCCGGGAACAAGTAGATGGATTGCAGCTCTAGTGGCATTCACGGCGCTCTATTTCACGCATCTGCTGGGCTTCGGCATTGCCGGATTAATCGTCGTGGCATACCTCGCGCTTTCGCGTCGGCCAATTCGTGATTGGCTATGGAGTGGGGCGCTCGCCCTGCCGGGCCTGGCGTTTTATTTGCATTCCTCGCGCGTGGGCTTGAAGGCGAGCAAGATCGTCTTTCACGGATGGGAAGACAAGCTCGATTCGCTCGGCATGATCCTGCACGGGTATTGGCCCTGGCTGGATTGGATTTCGCTGGCTGCGCTGGCGGCTTGGTTTTTGGCCGCATGGTGGCGCAATTCCGAATTTCGCTGGGGCCGAAAATGGATAGTCATCGCCGCGTTTTTGTTTGCGCAGTTCTGGGTGATCCCCTGGATGTGGGGCGAAGGTTCGGACCTCGACATTCGCGTGCTGCCGTTTTTGTTTGTCGCCATCCTTGCTTCGGCGCGTGTGGGTCGGCGCGCAAAAATGTTAGTCGCAATTCCGATTTTGCTATTCGCCGCGCGAACCGTGAGCGTGACGCTGCATTTTAAGCAAGCGCAGCCTGAACTAGCGGGCCTCGCGCGCTCGTTCGATGCCGTGCCGCGCGGCGCGCTGGTGCTGCCCATCGTCGAGGGAGACGAGGACCCTATCGAGCGCCCCTTTACCCATTTCTGGGCTTACGGGGTGATCCGGCGAGGCTGGTTCTCCCCTTACTTAATGGACGCGCCCGGCGAGACGCCCATGCGGATCATCCACGGCTCCTACACGCCCGACGGATTCTGGAACCTTGTCTACGACGAGTCTCCGGATTGGCAGCAGGTGCGAAACGACTACGACTACGTGTGGGCGTACGACGTTGCCCGATTTTCCGCGCCCCTTGCGGAAATCGGCGAGCGAATTTATTCCTCAGGCCCGCTCGAGGTTTATCGCATCCGGAAATCGGCGGAAACGAATGCAACTCCAGATGTACAACCCGCGCGCAAGAATTAGATGGTTTTTCAATAGCTGCTGCTCGGTTGCGGGTACTGGGGTTTTGTGGCGCTGGCGTCCCGCCGGCGGTTTTGAAGTGTGCTGTGATTCTGGAAAAGCCGCCGGCGAGACGCCGGCGCCACAAATCCTCTGTGATCGAGGATCGCTTGTGAAAGGCGAAATGTTATCCTCTTGCTGTGCCGCCGAAAGCAGTTCTGGTAGCATTTCTGTAGGACCCGTGAGAATTGGGAGGAGGAATGGTGCTCAGAATCGTGCTCGCAGTGGCAATAATTTTAGGACTGGCACTGGTTGTGCAGATTGCGAGCGCGCAGCAACCCGCCCACGGAACATGGCGGTTCCTGGCGTCAGGCGACGCGCGGAATTGCGGCGACGTCGTGATGCCCGCGATTGCGGAAACCGCGAAGAAGAATCAGGCTGCGTTTTACTGGCACCTGGGCGACTTGCGTCTGACTTCCAACGTTGACGAAGATATTGTGCACCAGCCTGAACACAAGGCCAAACCGCTCAGCATCAGCGAATACGAAAACATCGAGTGGTCCGACTACATTGAAAGCCAGATCAACGCGTTCGGCTCCATCCCTTTTTTCCTTGGAATCGGAAATCACGAGACCGAGGCTCCGTATAAAACACGTGAAGATTTCCTCCTCCAATTCGCGGATTGGCTGGATTCGCCGGCATTGCGCGCGCAGCGCCTGAAGGACGATCCCAAGGACCACCGCATGAAGACCTATTTCCACTGGATCGACCGCGGCGTCGCGTTCTACTACCTCGATAGCGCAACGGCCGATCAATTTGACGCCGCCCAGTTGCGCTGGTTCGAGCACACGCTTTCCAAGGATCTCGCCGACCCGGCCATAACGACCATCGTCGCCGGGATGCACAAGGCTCTGCCCGAAAGTATTTCGGCGGGACACAGCATGAACGAGTCGTCGACGGGAACGGAAAGTGGGCGGCGCGTCTATGCCGATCTATTGCGAGCGCGGGACGAAGCGCACAAGCATGTCTACGTGCTCGCGAGCCATTCGCATTATTACATGGACGGAATTTTCAACACGGAGTACTGGAAGCAGCACGGCGGCGTACTGCCGGGATGGATTGTGGGTACGGCCGGAGCCACACGCTACGCGCTGCCGCCAAACTCTTCCGATGCGCGCAGCGCTTTGGTCAACGTGTACGGCTCGCTGCTCGGGACCGTGCACCCCAACGGTGAAATCAGCTTCGAGTTTGAAAAACTCGAGGAGAAGGACGTCCCTTCGTCCGTAACCGCCCGCTATGGCAAGGATTTCGTGCACTGGTGCTTCGCCGAAAATACGCAGGCGAAATAGCAAGTAGCACAGGCTCCAGCCTGCGGGGGTTGATTTTTTCAGGTGCGAAAAGCCACAGGCTAAAGCCCGTGCTACTAAGCCCTGACGTAATCCCCCTGCCAGTTCTTAATCAATTGCTTGATAGCCTTGCGATCGCTCATCTTTTCGTCTAGGACTTTGCGCGCCAGGGCTGGCAACTCCGCATCGCTCGCAAAGCGCAAGGAAACCAGCTGCGCAACGGTGAACTCCGGAACGCGCGGCCGCAAATCCACCGGCAGAATCTCGGCAAGACGCAGCCGCATCTCCAGGCGAATGACGCGATCCTGCACCGACAGTGCGAAAAGGCGCGCGAACAGAGCGAAGGTAATCAACGCGAAGCCCATCAAGACGCCGAGGACGGTTTCGAAGGAAATGCCCGTTTTCACCAGGTGGTAAATCGTCCAGCCTAGATTGAGAAGAAACACCGGGAGGACGAACATGTGGAAGGGCGGCACTAGACGGACATGATTCTGTAAATTCTGCGGTTTCTGGTTGGCCATACTGGTTCACCATCCTCTCGTCTGCGAATTGGAATCTTAACGCATGGGGCCGGGAAACAACGAAATCGAATTCGTCCTGCGCACACCATGCAAATCGTGCGGTGAGGACGGCTGGACCGCAGAAACGCAGGCAGCATGCTTCGGATTCTAGCAGACCCATCTGAGGAGCGCGTGCCGGAATTCTGCGGGCCCCAAGTAGGACAGGCTTCAGCCTGTCGGCTTTGGTGTGCGTCTGAAAAAAGGCAACCCCGGCAGGCTGAAGCCTGTCCTACAAGGATCGCAAAATGTAAATTCATTTTGGAAATGCAGGCTAAGTTATCGCTTCTGAAATTCCGGTGAGCCGAGGACCAGGCCGGTAATCAGGCCGACGTTGACTTGCCTCACGGGGTCGTCGAGCTTCGCGCCCAGGATCCGCGGTTCGATCATTTCCTTTTCCAGCGTCGCGCGGGTCGAGTCGGAAATTTGTCCGGCAAGGAACTCCGCTTCGACGCGCTCAAGCGCCAAGTGAGGGTTCGCCCCAACGTCCGTGCCCACCAGGGAATTGATGTCCACTTGCGCGCCGCGCACCTTGTTGCTGGTCAGAGCAACCGCGAAATTCACGCGATTCAGCAGCGCTCCGGTGCTGACCCACGTGGCGGCCTTGTCCGAATAGCCGTTCGGGGGCAGGCACTGGTAGAGCGGTTCGCCGATGCGCGCGACCCACTGCGCCAGTGGCAAAGGCTGGTCCACATCGGCGCCGAGCGCGCGCGCCGTGGACGCCACCAGCTCGAACGGGGTCTTCACTTTTGCGCGGAACGCCGCTCGCGACCAGAACTCCGGCGAATAAATCATCGTCGTCATCACCGCGCGGATGTCGCCTTTGGATTTTTCAAACGTCTTGGCCATGCGCGCGACCAGCGCCGGGGGAGGATCGTCCGACACAAAATGCTCCGCCAGTTGCCGTGAAATATGGCGCGCCGTGTTCTGATTCTTCGCCAGGAGATCGAGGACTTGTTCGCCGTCCTTGATCCTGCCGCCTTTGATTTTTTTCCCGAGCACGCGTTTTGGATCGGGATCGTGAATTCTCTCATCGAAATAAAAGACGGGATTTTCGCGCGGCGACTCAATCGTCCACCCCGTGAACGCGCGCGCCACTTCGATCACGTCTTCCTCCTTGTACCCGCCATCCACGCCGAGCGTGTGCAATTCCATCAACTCGCGGCCGTAGTTTTCGTTCAGGCCGCGTCGGGGCCCGAGCGGCGGAAGTTTTTCGCCCGGCCGCGCGCGCACCGGATGCAGCTTCAGGCGCTCGAATGCGTGCGGATCCGCGCTCGAAGAGTTATCGAGATAGAACAGCATCGCAGGGCTCTTTGCCGTCGCTTCAAGTAAATCGCGGAATTTTCCGAGCACGTGCGGGCGGATCGCGTCCCGTTCGTAGGGGATCAGATACCAGCGGTCCGTGTCCTTGTAGGCAAAAATATTGAAATGGTTGAACCAGAAATCGGAAAGTTGTTCGGCGAGCTGACGTTCGCTGTAAACCGCCCGGATCATTTTCGCTTCCAAAAGTTCGTTTACGATTTGATTCTGATCCTTAAAGGGAAGGGAATTCATGCCGCCCGGCTGTTTGGCCAGATTCTGCACATGCTTCTGGTATTCGTCGATTTTCATTCCCAGCCGCTTGGCTGCAAGGTCCTGCGGCGGATACTGATCGAGCAGTCCCGCGGCGCTGAGCCGTAACGCAGGGTATTGCGCCAGGCGCGCATCGACAACGGGGTCGCTGATATTTTCCGGATGAAGCTGCAACTGAATCCAGTTCTCGAGACCGGTTTTTTCGACTTGCCCCACTTGGCCGGGGCGAGGCCCGAATCCAAGCCGGTTGAGGGCGTGCAGGATGGCTTCCTGTTCGTTGAGTTCGCGGATCGGAAGTTTGCCCGCGAAGCTCGCGTTGCCGCTGCTCTTGTCACTCCCGCTCGAAGGCAACGGCGCGGCAGACAATTCCGCGCCGCCTCGGCGAGGATCGGCCCAGGCCAGAGTTGCAAGCGATGCCGCAACCAATAGTCCCGAACCAACGATTTCGGCCCACCGCTTCATGGCTCAATCAACAGATCGTCGGCCAAGGCATTTCGCATTCGCGCGCGTTCAATCATCCTCAATTTCATACGCCCAATCCCCACGATTCTCAACCCTGAACGAACGCAAAAGTTCTGTTCGCCCTCGTTCAAAACTTCAGTATGGGCTGGACTTCTCCGTGCCCTCGCTTTTCTCTGTGTCCTCTGTGTTAAAGC
>JBGQJJ010000128.1:0-6056 GCA_041498955.1 Terriglobia bacterium | reverse complement strand
ATTGCGGAAGAAAATAAACACACCGACGAAGCTATCCGGCAATATGCCACGGCGTTCATCCTGGCCAGCCAGGAGCCGCCGGATGCGAATGGCCCTCCCCTGGACCTCGGTTTGCTGCGCTTGCGGATGGGCAATCTCTGGCGATTCACGCACGATTCCAGCGCGGGCCTGGGCGATATCGTGTTATCGGCTTACGATCGCAGCCGCGAAATGGCCAAGGCGGATAAGGCCGATGCGCCGGTTTACAACAAAGATATAACCGACCCGCTCCAATTCAGTCTGCGGCACGTCGATGGCAGCGGCCCCGTGAAGCTGGCAGAATCGCATGGAAAAGTCGTCGTTCTGAACTTCTGGACCACCTGGTGCGCCTACTGCAATCAAATGGAATCGATGCTGGCCGGCGTCCGGACGAAGTTCTCGGGGCGCGAAGATGTTGTTTTCCTCGCCATAAACGCCGATGAAGATGAATCTGCCGTCGCGCCATTTCTACAAGCTCAAAAACCCGGGGGCACGCTGGTCTTCGCCGATGGCGTCAACCAGGCGTTCCATGTCGAATCGATCCCGACCATCCTGGTGCTCGATAAGGCCGGCAAAACCGCTTACCGCACGCAAGGCTTCGCTCCAGACGGCTTTGCCGATCTGGCCGGCGCCGCGATCACCAAAGCCTCCGCCGCACCAACTCCCTAGTTTGAAAATTTAGTGACTGCAGGGCGTGTAGGATCTGCAAGTTTCAAGTCCTGAGTTTTGTGGCGCCGGCGTCTCGTCGGCGATTTTTGTGCTGCGAGGTTTGCCACGAAACCGCCGGCGGGACGCCGGCGCCACCAGACCGAAACCCTCGTTTTGATTTGCTCATTTGTTTCCGGCGGGTAATTGCTGCAAAGCGACGTCGCGCGCGGCAATAATCGTGTTGACATGAATTCGAACGGTATCCGCTACGCGCCGCGCGTATCCGCCCGCGAGAGTGGACGCCACTGGGATTCCCTTGCGCCGCGCATGTTCGAAGACCAGCCGGTCGCGCTTCTGCAAGCCTTCAATCGTTAGCGCCAGTCCGCCGAGCTGGTCTTCGCGGTAAGGGTCCGCGCCTCCTACGTAGAAAATTAGATCCGGCGTCATCTTCTTGAGCGCGTGCAGGAAGCCCTCTTCCAGGGCGTCGAGGTATTCGTGGTCGCGCGTGCCATCCTCGAGGCCAATGTCCTCATCGGAAGGAGGCTTCGGCATGGGGTAATTGTTTTCCTGGTGGATGGAAAGCGTAAAAACTGTGGCATCGTTTTCGAAGATCGCCGCCGTCCCGTTGCCGTGATGAACGTCCGTATCCACGGTCATTGCCGTCCGAATTTTCCCTGCCGCCTGGAGAGACCGGATCGCGACGGCCACGTCGTGGATCATGCAAAACCCCTCGCCATGCCCGGGATAGGCGTGGTGGAAGCCTCCACTGAGGTTTGCGGCAAATCCGTCCTCGAGCGCGTTGCGCCCGGCCAGCGTCGATCCTCCCGCCGCCAGCCAAAACCCCATTCGGGTCGACTCCGAGAGCGGAATTTCCAGCTTCATGCGTTCGCTGAGCGTGAGGGAATCCGTTTTCAGTTTGTTCACGTAGGCAGGCGTATGCACGCGCAAAATGTCCTCGTCCGGGGCGGGCTCCGGTTGCAGGAAATCGCTGGCCTCCGCGATTCCCTCGGCGAGCAGCGCGTCGTGGATCAGCCTGAATTTTTCCGAGGGGAAAACGTGCGGTCCGAGGTCCAAATCGTACTGCGGGTGATATATGACCTTGAACGGCAGCATAGGAGAAATCGACAGCGAAGAACGCTCGTCAATTGTCGCGGTCGAGAATGAAATCGGGAACTGTCCGCAGCGCGCGGCCGAAATCGGATTTCCCATTTCCGTTCAGGCAGGCCTTGGCGCGCGCGGCGAAATCGTGCGCCGCCGCCCGCGTGCGGTCCAGCGCCCCTGACTCGTGCACCAGGGCCGTGATCTGCTCGGGGCGAACGCTCTCAAACCCTTTTTCTTCGAGCACCGTGCGCACCAGGCGCTTCCCCGCCGCGCCGTCGCTTTCGAGCGCGTAGATCAACGGCAGTGTGACCTTGCCTTCTTTCAAGTCGCTCAACACCGGTTTGCCGAGCGTTTCCGGAGAGGCTGTGAAATCCAGGACGTCATCCACAAGCTGGAATGCGAGACCCGCGTAGTGTCCGTAGTCGGCCATGGCCTGTTCGCCAGCGTCGTCCAGATTGCCAAGAACCGCGCCCAGCCGGGCGCAACCGGCGAACAAGCAGGCCGTTTTGCGCGCGGCGAGTTCCACCGCATCCTGCTCCGTCAAATCCATCCGCCCGAGCTTGGCTAATTGGAGCAGCTCACCCTCCACCATGTTTTGCGTGAGCTCGATCAAAACGTCGAGGATCTTGAAGTTGCGCTCCGCCAGGGCCATTTGAAACGACTGCATGTACAGCCAGTCGCCCGCGAGCACGCTCCGGTGGTTTCCCCATCGGGAGTTCGCCGACGGCCGTCCGCGGCGGGTGTTGGCGCCGTCAATCACGTCGTCGTGGATCAGCGTGGCGCTATGGATCAGTTCGACGACGGCGCCCAGCCGGATCGCGCTGCCTCCCCGGTATCCCGCGTATCCCGCCGAAAGCAGCAGCAGGGCTGGCCGCAGGCGTTTGCCTCCGCCTGCCAGCAAGTAGCGCGAGATTTCCGCCACCGGCTCGATCGCCGAGCCGTTCTGGAGCGCAAGCTCCTGCTCGACCTTGACCAGGTCATCGCGAACGAGATCGAAAATTTCTTTCGCCGTCAGAAGTGAGATGACACCCCTCCAGGGACTGCCCCAGTGCGATTTCCGGAACGATCGAGACCAAAAAACCGCCGAAAGTTTGCCGCCGTTATTTCGGCTACCTGGGTCGCTGGCAAGTCTCTCACATTCCCGAGGGTCCGCGCCACTTCCGCGACATAGGCCGGCTCGTTTCTCCGCCCCCGGTGGGGCTGGGGAGCCAGGAACGGCGAATCGGTTTCCACCAGCAGCCGGTCCAGCGGAACCTCCCTCGCCACGTCCCGCAAATTCTGCGCCTTCGGATACGTCACGTTTCCCGCGAAAGAGATCAGGAAGCCCATCTCCATCCCGAGGCGCGCCTCTTCGAGCGTTCCCGAAAAGCAATGGAAGATTCCGCCCAGGCCGGAACTTCGCCAGTTTTCCTCCAGGATCTTCAGGCAATCCGGCCACGCTTCCCGGCAATGGATGATCACGGGCCGGTTTGCAGCGCGCGCCTGACCGAGCTGGTGACGAAATACGCTGGCCTGCACGTCGCGGGGCGAATGATCGTAGTGATAGTCGAGGCCGATTTCTCCCCAGGCGATTACGCGCGGATTCCGCGCCAATCCCTCTAACTCCGCGTAGTGCGCTTGCGTCACATGCCTCGCCTCATGCGGATGAATCCCGGCCGCGGCGTAGATCCAATCGTGCGCCTCGGCGTAAGGAACGGCTGCCCCGAGCTTTTCGATTTCCGGTCCGTTGCCGATCGCCAGAAGCGTCCCGACACCCGCCGCCCGCGCACGATCGAGCATGGCATCGCGATCCGCGTCAAAGTCGGAAACGTCCACGTGTGCGTGTGAATCGATCAGGTTCATGGTTAAAGTAGGACAGGCTTCAGCCTGTCGGTTTTCTTCGGTGATCGCAAAACCCAACAGGCTAAAGCGTGTTCTACTTCAGCTTCGCCCCGACAGGCACATCTTCCAAGAAGCCCGCAAGCACGGGCGCCCCTTCCGGCGTTGAGGCCGCGACAATCATGCCATTCGATTCGACCCCGCGCAGTTTTCGTGGCTGCAAATTCGTCACGACGACTACTTTGCGCCCCACGAGTTCCTCCGGCTTGTAGGCCAGTGCCAGGCCAGCGACAATTTGACGCACTTCATCGCCGATATCGACCTGCAATTGCAGCAGCCGGTCCGCGCCTGCCACGCGCTCGGCGGTCTTGACCTGACCGACGCGCATCTCCACTTTGGCGAAGTCCTCAATGCCAATCTTTGCAGACGTGGCGACGGCCGGGGCCGCAGCAGCGCCGGGCCCAGCAGGAGTGCTTGCCGCTGCGGCAGCCGGCGTTTCCGGGGCTTTGTTCTGTTCTTGCTCCATGGCTTCGATCCTCGCAATCGTTTCGGATTTGTCAACGCGCGGGAAAATTCCTTCCGGCTTCCCCGTTTTGGTTCCGGGCTTGAGCTGTCCCCAGGAGAGAAAGTCCAACTGGACCCCGCTCAGCGGCTCGGCCTGTCCCAACTGATTCCATATTTTTTGCGTCGCCTGCGGCAGCACGGGATGCGCCAGCGCCGTGACGATACGAAGGCCTTCCGCGGCCGTGTAGAGCACCTTCGCCAGACGCGCTCGGTCTTCCGGCTTTTCCGCGAGCGCCCACGGTTTTTCCACCGTGATGTATTTGTCGATCATGGCGACGATCTCCCAGATCGATTCCAGCGCCAGGGAAAAACTGAAGCGGTCGTACAAATGCATCACCTTCGTCAGCGCTTCGTTGGCAAATTCCGCCGTGCTGGGGGCATCTGTTTCCCCGCCCTGGGCTGGCGCGGGCTTTGGAATTTCGCCGCCAAAGTAACGCTCGATCATCGTGAGCGTGCGGCTGGCCAGGTTGCCGAGACCGTTCGCGAGATCGCTGTTGTAGCGGGTGACCAACGCATCGTAAGAGAAGCTGCCGTCTTGCCCGAATACAATTTCGCGTAGCAGGTAGTAGCGCAGCGGCTCGATGCCCAGTGCGTTGACGATGGGGCGCGGTCTCACCACATTGCCGCGCGACTTGCTCATCTTCTTGCTGTCAAACAGCAGCCAGCCGTGCGCCCAGATTTGCCGCGGCAGAGGCAAATCCGCCGCCATCAGAAACGCGGGCCAATACACCGCGTGAAATCGAATGATTTCCTTTCCGACGATGTGCAAATCCGCGGGCCAGAGGCCGCGCTGGTCAAAATTCGGGCCTCCCACGGCGCTCAGATACCCGATCAGCGCGTCAAACCACACATAAAACACGTGCGGCGCTTCGCCCGGCACCGGAATGCCCCACCGGATCGTCGTGCGTGTAATCGAAAGATTTTTCAGGCCGCCGTTTACGAAGCTCAGAACCTCGTTCCGGCGGCTTTCCGGCTGGATGAAATCGGGATTGGCGGCGTAGAAATCGAGGAGCTTTTGCTGGAATCCGGAAAGTTTAAAGAAATAGTTTTCTTCGGTGACGGTTTCGGTCGGGCGCCCGCAATCGGGGCATGCGTCTCCGGGCCCCGCGTCCACCACGTAGGCATTGTCGTGCACGCAGTATTGCCCAGTGTAGCGGCCCTTCTCGATGAAGCCGTTGTCCCGGCAGCGCTTGAACAGCCATTGCACGGTGCGGTGATGCTTTTCATCCGTCGTGCGAATGAACTCGTCGCCCGGGATTCCCAGATCGTCCCAGAGCCGCCGCCACTGCACGGCGATTTCGGTGGAAAATTCCTGGGGGGACTTTCCGGCTTTTTGCGCCGAGCGCTCGACGTTCACGCCATGCTCGTCGGCGCCCGTGGTCATGAACGCGTCGAATCCCCGCATGCGCTTGTACCGCCGGATCACATCCGCCACGATCGTCGAGTAGGTGTGCCCGATGTGCGGCATGCCGTTCGTGTAGTACAGCGGCGTCGTTAAATAGTATTTTGGCTTGGCTCGGGGAGTGCTCATTCGCCCTTTCCGCTTGAATTTTTAAGGTGAACCCTTACGATGGCAGGCCGCCTGTCAACGGCAGCAAGCTCCGCACCGGGAACTCGAATTTCGATAGTAAGCGCGCTGCCGGATGCTGTCAAATCAGCCCGGGAACGCCAATCTCCCGATTGGCGGGTTTCGCAACGCCAATCGGGAGATTGGCGTTCCCGGGGATGCAACCATACGCTTCGAATTCGTCGATCCTCAAGAAAAAAAAGAGGCACCCGTTACCGGATACCTCTCATTAACACTCGATCTCTGAATTCGATGGGAATTTCTAACTCCCAGTGTCGCTCAGTCCTGCGGTGGCGGTGGGGGCTGCTCGCCTTCCCCGCGCCGCCCGTTCTTTCCGAAT
>JBGQJJ010000127.1:0-6068 GCA_041498955.1 Terriglobia bacterium | reverse complement strand
TTGCCTTGCATAGGGGCCTGGCTTCGCATAGTCTGGCCACCTTAGATTTGACGCCTTATGCGACGAAATACGCGCCGCGCGAAAAATTCCTGGAGCAAAACGATTGACTGGAAAAGCGATCTGTCCGATCTGCAACAAGCGTCGCGCCGAGCGCTATTGCCCAGCCAAGGGCGAGAAAATTTGCGCCATCGATTGCGGGACCGAGCGCGAAGTGACCATCGACTGCCCAGGCGATTGCGTCTATTTGGTGGCCGCGCACCGTTGGGAGCAAAGCCATCCGAAACCGATCGCCGAAGCTGACGTTCCTTTCCCGGACGTATCGTTCCCCGCCGATCTGATTCACACGCGGCAAGCCGTGCTGTCGGGACTTGGATACGCCGTTCTCATCTATGCCGCCGATCAGCGTTCCCTCGCCGACTCGGACGTGTTCGCCGCCGTGCAGGCCATGGCCGAGACCCGCCGCACGCTCCTCGCCGGGATCTATTACGAAAAACCGCCGGAGATTCCCGTGGCCGCGGGGCTATACGCCGCCCTCGCGAAATTTATCGAAGAGGAAAAGAAACATGCGGCGGAGCACCCCGAGTTTCCGGCTTTGAAGGACATGGAAATTTTCCACCTTCTGGTGTTCTTTCTACGGTTTGGGCGGTTGCGCTCCAACGGGCGGCCGCGCACGCGTGCATTTATTGAGTTTCTGCGATCGCAGTTTCCCAGCGAGGTGGGTGTTTCCAAGGAAGAGCCGCGCATAATTCTGCCCTAGGTCTTCGGTAGGACGGGCTTCAGCCTGTCGCCTTTTTCTGAAATAACGGAAATCAAAACCAGACAGGCTGAAGCCTATCCTACTTAAGGCCAAGACTCAGTTGCCGCACGGGCTCCCGCGGACGGCCCGGATCGAGGGGGCGGACTCCCAGGCCGTATTTCTTACGGAGCGCGGCGACTCGAGCGGAAATTTCCTGGCGATAGGTTTCGGGCGCATAGGCCGCGTGGGAAAACCAATCGCGGTACCGCCGCGCGAGCTTGGGAAATTTCGCGTCCAGAAACGGCAGAAATTGTTTTTGCGCCGACGGCATTAGAAATAGCACGCTGGCGGTAAACCACTGCGCGCCGGCGTCGCGCGCGGCGCGCGCCAGCGCGTCCAGGTCTTCTTCGCGATCGGTAATGCCCGGCAAGATGGGCATGGCGAACACGCCGGCCGCGATGCCCGCGCGGCGCAGTTCCTGAACGGCGCGCAGGCGCAAGTCGGGGCGCGGCGCACGGGGTTCCAGGATACGCGCCAGGCGCGTGCGCAAAGTTGTAATGCTCAGGTTCACGGACACGCCGGAATGCTCGCCAATTCGGCGCAGCAAGTCCACATCGCGCAGGACCTGATCGGATTTCGTGGTGATCGAAACGCTCAGCCCTTTGCGCGCGGCCATTTGCTCGAGAATCGCGCGCGTGGCGCCGAATTCGCGTTCGGCCGGCTGGTACGGGTCGGTGGCGGTTCCAATGGCGATATGCTCGCCCAGCACTTTTTCCATGCCCAGGTCCCGTCCGGCGAGCGGTCCGGCGTCCAGCTTGACGTAAATCTTCTTCTCAAAGTCGTGCGCGTCCAGTTCCATATACTCGTGGGTGTACCGCGCATAGCAATACTGGCAGCCAAATTCACAGCCGCGATAGGGATTCACGGTCCAGGAAAAGGGCACGCGGGTCGATTCGCAATGATTCAAGATTGATTTCACAGGCAAGAGGAAATATTCCGTGCCGCGCTTGGCGTCAGCGAGGGGAGAGGAGAAGGCGAGACGGGCGATGCCGACGCGTTCGGGCGCGGACCCTGGTGGCAGCAGGGTGTCCGGCCCGCTGTCCCGTTGGTTCGGGACGTCGGGGAATAAGGTGGGTGTGGGATCGCTCCCGCGGCCATGGAGAGCCCTCCTTCGGAAAAGAAGGTTCTCGGAGGCCGTAGGAATCGAGGTTGCAGTCGCCATCACCCGTCTCGCGAAGCACGGGGGGAGTATTTCGCTTTTTGTTCGCTTTGTCAAGAACTATCTTCGTATTTTATTCGCCCTTTATAGAATAACGTTCGCCGCGATTTAGGCCGAAGGACAGGTGACGCTTGAGACCACGCCGACTATACGCCCGGCCAATGCGTCCGATTCGAGGGCTATACTCGATACGCTGAAAGGGATCGAAACTTGGCCAAGATCGGCATCCTGATTATTGAAAACGATGAGGCGAACCAGTCGGCCTTGCGCCAAGTACTGGACTCGGAAGGCTGGCAAGTCCGGGTCGTGCCGGTTGTCAACCAGGCCCTCGGAGAGCTCTCCAGCGGCGAATGGTCCCTGGTGATCGTGAACATCGCGATGATCGGGCTGACGAGCCCGGTCTACCAAACGCTCAGAGAATTGGCGCTGGCGCCAGCGGTCGAGGAAGGCAATGTCCGCGCGCGCGTGCTTTTCGTGGTGCCCGAATCGGCGGCCATGGAAGCCCTTCCGATCTTTGAACGGGAACGGTTGCCCTACCTCCTGAAACCATTCCAATTCCACGACCTGCTCGAAAAGGTGAGCGATCTGCTGATGGAAGCGGCCGCGCTGGCCAACCCGATTCGCCGCGTGCGCCACGATTCCAACTTGTCCGAGCGCAAGCGCAAGGAGGGGCGCGAGGGCCGCGAATCCGGCAACGCCTTTGCCCAACGCAACACCAACATGTTCGCCAGCCGCGGCGAGTACGTCATGACCGAGGAAGAGATTGCGGAATACGAAAAGTCGGAAAAGGAAGAACAGGAATTGAAAAGGAAAAAGAAGCCCTCGGAAGACCGCTACTGATCCCCACCCAACGGAACTCAATTCCCTGACGATTGTGAACCATTGGCGGCTTGCCCGGGCTGCCAGATTCGCACCGCGCTCCGATCTTGCGTGGCGGCCAGCAACTGGGCGGCTGTCTTGCGCAGAACTGGGTGCAGAAACTCGGGAGCAAGCTCGGCCAGCGGAACGAGGACGAAACGGCGCTCCGTAAGGCGCGGATGCGGAATCTCCATCCCGGCTTCGTGAATCACGGCTGCTTCATAGAAAAGAACATCGAGGTCGATGATCCGGGGACCGCGCGGGACAAGCTTCTTGCTGCCGAGCTTGCGTTCAATCGCCTGCAGCGATTCCAGTAGTTGGCGCGGCACAAGCGAAGTTTCCGCTTCGACAACGCAATTGAAAAACCAGGGCTGCGCGAGAAAATCAACGGGTTCCGTCTCATAAATGGAAGAGCGGCGCAGAACTCCCACGCCAACTTCCGATAGGGCCTCGATGGCGCGTTCGAGATTGGCAGCCCGATCGCCAAGGTTCGACCCGAGGGAAAGATAGATGAGTTTGCCGTCCGCCATACTCAAGAATGAAACCACAGATGAACACAGATGGACACTGATAAAGGCAGATCAAAAGCAAAGTGAAGACTGAACTCAGAGGGCATGGAGGGAACAGAGAATGCATGCAGCAAGACCTAGTGCATCTTCCACTGGACACTCTCAGGTCTGAGAATTCCAATTCCAAAGGTTTTATCAGTGTTTATCTGTGTTTATCTGTGGATTCAATTCCGGATCCACTTCAAAACAAGCCGGGCTGGCGGCGCGGCTGCTCAAGGCCGAAATGTTTGTAGGCGAGGGCCGTGGCAACGCGGCCGCGCTGCGTGCGGTCGAGCAGGCCGAGCTGCATCAGGTAAGGTTCGTAAATTTCCTCGATGGCGTCTTCTTCTTCGCTGATGGAAGCCGCAAGCGTGCTGAGCCCTACCGGGCCGCCGGCATATTTTTGCAGAATCGTGAGCATGAGGGTGCGATCGACTTCGTCGAGGCCGTGCTCGTCCACGCCCAGCATCTGAAGCGCTTCCTTGGCTACCGCGAGAGTGATGTGGCCTTGCGCCCGCACTTGCGCGAAATCGCGCGCGCGGCGCAGCAGCCGGTTGGCGACCCGCGGCGTGCCCCGGCTGCGGCGGGCCAACTCGAACGCGCCATCGTCATCCACCGCGATTCCCAGGATGGATGCCGACCGGCGAACAATGGTGACCAAATCTTCCGGCGTATAAAACTCCAGCCGGTGCACGATGCCGAATCGAGACCGCAGTGGCGCGGTCACGAGGCCCGCGCGAGTGGTCGCGCCGATCAGCGTGAAGCGATTCAGGATAAATGGGTGAATTCGCGCGCCCGCGCCCTGCCCAATCACCAGATCGATGCGATAGTCTTCCATCGCGGGGTACAGAACTTCCTCGATGGCAGGCACCAGGCGGTGGATTTCGTCGAGAAAAAATACTTCGCGCTGTTCGAGCGAAGTGAGGATCGCGGTCAGGTCGCCTTTGCGTTCGAGAAGCGGCCCGGAGCTGGTCTTGATGGTAACACCCAGTTCGCTGGCAATAATCTGCGCGAGCGTCGTCTTGCCAAGCCCGGGCGGGCCGTAGAGCAGAACGTGATCGAGCGCCTCGCCGCGGCTGCGAGCGGCCTGGATGGCGATCTCGATGTTTTCCTTCACGCGCGACTGGCCGATGTAATCGGCGAAGCGCTTTGGGCGCACGCTCGCGTCGATGCGCGCATCTTCATCCAGCGCCGCGCCGGTGACGATGCGGCGCGTCGGCTGCTCCCTTCTCGGCTCGCTTCCTGTTCCGGAGCTCATCCCTGATATGCCTCGTGCATGTTGAACAGCGATCGTGTCATTCAGTCGCGGCGGTCAGTCCTAGTGTGCAGCCCTTGCGCTGGCTTGCGCGGGCGCGGTCAATTGTTGCAGGGCGCCGCGCAAAAGCGTCTCAAATGTTTCGGGGGCGCCGTTCTTCCCCGCTCGCTCGACCGCCTGCTCGGCGGCGTGCTGGTCGTAGCCAAGATTGAGCAGCGCGGACACGACGTCGCCGGAAGTACCCGTTGTCGCGACCGGCTTGCGCGCATCCTCGGAAATTTCCACCGCTGCAAGTTTGTCGCGCAGCTCGACGATCATGCGCTCGGCCGTTTTGCGGCCGACGCCGGGAATGCGCGTCAGCCGCGCCAGATCGCCCGAGCGCACCGCGGGCACCAGATCGTCCACGCTCATGCCGGAAAGAATTTTCAGCGCCAGCACCGGGCCGACGCCGGAAGCGGAAATCAGCAGCTCGAACAAATGCTTTTCGCGCGCGCTCAGAAAGCCATAGAGGGCTATTGCGTCCTCGCGCACCTGCGTATGAATCAGCAGCGTAACGTTCGAGTGAAGGTCGCCCAGCGCGTAAAAGGTCGAAAGCGGAATGTGCACGAGGTAACCGACTCCGCCCACGTCCACCAGCACCTGATTGGGCCGTTTGTCGCCGAGCGTTCCGCGAAGCTGAGCAATCATCCCGTGTCTACCCGCCCGCGATTATGGCGGCGCGCTGGCAGAGTGTCAACGCGACGGCGGGGAATTGACCATGCGCAACGCGCCCTCCTGATTTAATTTTGACAATGATCTGGCTTTATCAGTGTCCACCTGTGTTTATCTGTGGATTCATTCCGCGAAATCACTTGTCGTGCAGATCGACGGAATCGATCACTCCGATGACGGCGGAGTCGATGGGAGAGTTGGGACGGCCAACGGCGGTCATGGCGGAGAAACCCTCCGTGGTGAGCAACACGCGGTCGCCGATGCCCGCGTCCACAGCGTCGAGCGCGAGGACGGGATCGCCGCGGTCCGTGCCGTCGAGATGAAGCGGCTGGACGACGAGTATCTTGCGCCCTTCGTGAGAGGGCACTTTCTGCGTGGCAACCACATCGCCGATGACGCGGCCAATCAGCATGCGAGGAAGTGTAAAGTCCAATGCTAAAACTTGAAAGAGTAAAATTTGGAATCAGAATTGGGCGGAAGAGGCAGGCCGGAATCTAGTTCACCGGAATATTCACGGAATCGACGATGCCTACGATGGTGGCTTCGGTGGGCAGATTGGCGGGGAGGAATGGGAAGCTGGCTTCCCTGCCGCGGCACCAGTAGATTGTTTCGCCGGCGCCGGCGCCGACGGCGTCGAGGGCGATGACCGGGCGGCCCTTGTCGCGGCCCTGGCGGTCGAGCGGCTGGACGATCAGGAGTTTCTGTCCGATTAGCGCGGGGTCTTTCATCGTGCAGATTACG
>JBGQJJ010000126.1:0-6120 GCA_041498955.1 Terriglobia bacterium | reverse complement strand
GCCGTCCTTGTTCGAGTCCATCGACCGCATCGAGAACGATACGCTGGAACGGACCCGCGAAGATCTGGGCGAATGCACGCGCTGCCGCCTGCACCAGCATCGGAACAAGATAGTTTTCGGTGTGGGAAATCCGCGCGCCGAACTTGTGTTTGTGGGAGAAGGCCCCGGCCATGATGAAGACTTGCAAGGGCTGCCGTTTGTGGGCCGCGCTGGAAAACTCCTGACGCAGATGATCGAGGCGATGGGCCTCACGCGCGAACAGGTTTACATCTGCAACGTGGTGAAATGCCGCCCGCCGGAAAACCGCAAGCCCGAGGATGACGAAGTCGCGACCTGCTCGCCCTATTTGTACCGCCAGCTGGACGTGATCGCGCCGAAGGCGATTGTTTGCCTCGGCGGAACCGCCGCGCAGGCGCTTTTGAAAACTAAGGATTCCATTTCGCGATTTCGCGGCACGTGGTTTGACTATCGGAACACGAAGCTGATGGTCACGTACCACCCGGCCTATTTGCTCCGCAACCCGAATGCGAAGGGTGAAGTCTGGAAGGATTTGCAAAAAGTGATGGCGCTTCTCGGTTTGCAGCCGAAGAAACCTTCGCGCTGATTGCGTAGCGCCGGCGTCCCGCCGGCAGTTTTTCTGACCGCCGCAATGGCCGAAAAAAGCCAGCGGGACGCTGGCGCTACGAAAACCGCCCTCGGAAACCTGTACTGACAATACCCACTTGAGTTTCTGCTGCTACACTACTTCCCCGACATGTCCTCCACATATTGCGAAGTCGCGCTGCCGGTTCCGCTGCGCTCGCTGTTCACGTATGAGATTCCGGAGCGCTTAGCCGGATCGGTCTCGGCGGGCAGCCGCGTGCTGGTTCCGTTTCGCAATCGCGCCATGACGGGAGTGGTGGTGGAGGCATCCGTCCGGCGGCCCGATCCCGCGCGCGTAAAAAATGTACGGGAAATTGTCGAAGTGCTCGATGCAATTCCGGCGCTGCCGCCGAAGCTTGTGGAACTGGGGCGCTGGGTGAGCGGCTACTACGTGGCGCCGGTGGGGGAAGTTTTTCGCGCCATGCTGCCGCCGCAGATCGATTTGCGGCACGAGCGAGAATTTCTGATGACCGATGCGGGGCGCGCGCGCCGCGCCGAACTGGACGCGGCAGGGAATCGCAGCGAATCCGAAGTGGCGGAGCTGGCGCTGCTTTCGCTCATGGAAATCGAGGGCCGGCCGGTCCGCGCGGACCGTCTGCGCAAGCTGCCCGGCGGCGAAGCGGCGGCGGAGCGATTGCACCGGCGCAGGCAGCTCGAAGCGCGCGAAGTCGCGGTGCGGCGCGAGGCACGCGTGCAGAAAATTGTCGCGTGGAACTCGTCTCCTTCCGAACAATCGGCAAAGGCCGACGCGGGCGCCTCTCTCCCCGAAAAAGAGGCGCGTGTCTTTCGCGTTCTCGCGGAGGAACGCGGCCCTTTGCCGCTTCCTCAACTCGCAAAGCTCGCCAAAGTTTCGCGGCCTCTCGTCGAACGGATGATCCGGCAGGAAAAACTGAAATGTTGGGAAGAGCCGCTGTCCATCGAAGGAAATTTGTTTGATGCTGACTACACGCCGCCCTCGAATATTTTGAACGCGGATCAAGCGCGTGAATTGGGAGTCATTCGCGGATGGATCGAGGCGGGCGTTTTTACCGCGGGACTTCTCTACGGCGTAACGGGCAGCGGGAAAACCGAGGTGTATCTCAACGCCGTCGAAGCGGCGCTCGCGCGGAACAAGACCGCGCTGATTCTGGTCCCGGAAATTGCGCTGACGCTGTGGTGCGGAAGATTGTTCCGGGCGCGGTTCGGAGCAGGCGTCGCGGTGCTGCACAGCGCGCTACCGGAAGTGGAACGCGCGCGCGAGTGGTGGCGCGTGCGGCGCGGCGAGGCGCGCGTCGTGGTGGGAACGCGCTCGGCTGTCTTCGCGCCTGTCGAAAACCTGGGACTGATCGTGGTCGATGAGGAGCAGGAGACGAGCTACAAGCAGGAAGAAACGCCGCGCTATCACGGACGTGACGTGGCCGTGGTGCGTGCAAAACTCGAAGGGGCGGTCGCGCTGCTTGGTTCGGCGACGCCGTCGCTCGAAAGTTTTCAGAATGCGCGGTCGGGGAAATACCATCTTCTTCAGCTCGATTCGCGCGTGGAGAACCGGCCGCTCGCACCGGTGGAAATTGTGGATCTGCGCGAGGATTTTAAGGCCACGCATCGCGCCGGACCAATCTCCGCGAAGCTCGGCGAAGCTATCGCCGAGCGCCTCGCCGAGGGAACGCAATCGCTGATCCTCATCAATCGACGCGGGTATTCGTGGTTTGTGATCTGCCGGTCGTGCGGCGCGGGCGTGCAGTGCGAGAACTGCAGCATTTCGCTGACGTATCACAAGCAGCGCGAACGGCTCGAATGCCATTACTGCGGATTCTCGCGGCGCGTACCGGAAAGCTGCCCGAAGTGCAATTCCGAGCACGTCTATTTTTTCGGCGCCGGCGCGGAGCAGCTCGAAGAAAAATTGCGCGAGAAATTTCCGGCCGCCAAAGTCGCGCGCCTGGACCGGGATTCCGTGCGCACGAAGCGCGCATACCAGCAAGTGCTCGGCGACTTCGCGACTGGGAAAATCGACATCCTGGTGGGCACGCAGATGGTGGCGAAAGGCCACGATTTTCAGCGCGTCACGCTCGTCGGCGTGGTTTCCGCGGACACGCAACTCAGCCTGCCGGATTTCCGCGCCGCCGAACGCACGTTTCAATTACTGACGCAGGTCGCGGGCCGCGCCGGCCGCGGCGACTTGCCCGGGGAAGTGCTCGTGGAAACCTACTATCCGGAGCACTACGCGATTCAACTGGCCGCGCGGCAGGACTACCTCACTTTTTTTGAAAAAGAGGTGCAATTCCGGCGGCTGCTGCACTATCCGCCGTTCACGGCGCTGGCGAGCATATTGGTGCGCGACACGAAAATCGAGAACGCCATCCGGTGGTCGCGCCAGCTTTCCGCGTTTTTGGCGCCTCAGGAATCGCGCGGCGTGAAAGTGCTGGGCCCGGCCGCGGCGCCGCTCGCGCGGCTCAAGCGCGAGTATCGTTTCCAATTTTTGCTGAAAGCCCCCAAGCGCGCGCAGCTCACCCGCGCCGTTACGGAATTGCTGGCATTCAGCGAAGAAAAGGAAATTCCGCAGAAGGCCGTCCTGGTGGATGTGGATCCGCTCAGCTTGTTTTAGGGGTTTAGTAGCACAGACTTCAGTCTGTGGATTTTCCGCTGCGCCACCGAGCAGAAAACCCACAGACTGAAGTCTGTGCTACTTAATTGCGAATCATGACCGGCATGGGCATGAAACACAAAATGAAAATGAGGACGGCGACGGCGGCCCAGAGGAGCCGCGTGCGATCGAGCTTCTCCCAACGGTTGAGCAGTGGCGGGTGGCGAAAGCCAATCGCCAGCAGCAAAACGGACCATATGATCCATCCCCTCCAAAAGAACAGGCCGAGAGGAATCAAGAGCAGCGCAACGCCCAGCGTAATTTTTCGGTGATACTTGCTGCCCACGGAATACAGGATGTGCCCGCCGTCCAGTTGTCCGCCCGGAAGCAGGTTCAACGCCGTCGCGAATAAACCAACCCACGCCGCACGTCCCACGGGGTGCAACAGCAAATCTCCTGGCGTCACGCCGGGCCGCAACACAGCAACGAGAAGCCGCATTACGAGCGGTTGCCCGAAGACAATGGAAGAATGCGCGTCCGAAAACGGCACCATCCTCGAATAGAAAACCGCAATTGCCAGCGCCGGAACCGCGAACAGAAAACCGACTACGGGTCCCGCGAGGCCCACATCAAAAAGAGCCTTGCGATTGTAAATCGGGGAACGGATGCGAATGAACGCGCCAAGCGTCCCGATCAGTGTCGGCGCCGGAAGAAAATAAGGGTAGCTCGCTGAAATTCCGTAATAGCGGCACGCGAAAAAATGCCCCAATTCATGCGCCAGCAAAATGCCGATCAGCGTGAAGGCAAAAGGGGCGCCGGCAAGCAAGAGTTGGGGGTGCGCCAGCAGACCCGCATACGTGGAATAAAGTTCGTCAAAATCGGGGGATTGCCCGGACGCGTAGGAGGAGGCGTATTGCGCTCCGACCGCCAGCGTGGAAATCAGGGTCAGCACGAAAAGCAGAATGGCAATGGCGAGCGATTTCCGCTGCTTGCGGGCCTCCAGATTTTCCCAGTACTGGTTGGGAGGCAGATCCCAGGCGCCCACAGCCGGAGTGAGAGTTTCCGCGGGAGTGGATTCGAATTCGCTTTGATCGGTCATAAGCTATTTGATGCGTCAGCCGGGCTGGTGGGTCAGGTTGATTTCGCCACGCGCTCTTGAATGCTGCTCAAAGTGACCCGCAATGGTTCGCTGTTCCAAGCAAGCAGGAGCACGATTTGTAATGCTACGCCGGAATTTTCAACAGCTTGCGCATCGTCCCGCCGAGAATCGCCTCGCGATCGCTGTCGCTCAGCCCGGGCGTGCCGAGAACGTGATCGACAGGGTTACCCTCCCACGCGAACGGATAATCACTGCCCAGGCCGAGCTGGCTCGCTCCACAGACGGCAATCAGGTGCCGTAGACCCTCGGGCGTGAAAACCATGGCATCGAAGTAGAGCTGTTTCAGGTACTCGCTCGGTTTTTTTTGAATGGTCTTTGAGCAACGGATAGGAAGGGTCAGGCAGCCCTGGTCCATGCGGCCGCTATAGGATGGGAGGTAGCCTCCACCATGAGCCGCGCAGAGCTTCAGGTTGGGAAACTTGTCCAGCGTCCCTTCAAAAATCAAGTGCGATAGAAAAATCGTGGTTTCGAGTGGATTGCCAATGACGTTTTCGAGGAAGCCGTTCCCTTGGACGCGGGAGACGACTCCGGTGGCCACCGCGCTGTCCTGAGGGTGCATAAAGATCAGCGCCTGCAACTCCTCTGCTTTGGCCCAGAAGGGGTCGAATTTGGGGGCAGACAGTTCCTGGCCCTCTACCGTCCCTCCAATCGCCGCGCCGCGCATTCCCAGGTGCTTCATCGCGTCTTCCATCTGCTGGGCCGCGAGTTCGGGAAACTGCAGCGCCACGGACGCAAGCGCTACGAATCGGTCCGGGTGAACCGCGCACAACTCGGCCAGTTTCTGATTCTGAACGTCGATCAATCGGCGGGCCAAGTCCCGCTCGGCGGAATACCAGAAAGCGTTGATGCTGACTACCTGGACGTCAATCCCCATTTCATCCATGGTTCGCAGACGTTCGGGGCCGAGGGAATGTGGATTTGTTCCGACACGCGTAGGGCCCCCCGCCGCGAGCTTTTCAAGAGCGGTGCCCTTCAAAACCTCGGCGGCCTCCGGCAAAGCGATATGACTGTGCACATCCACGGTCTTGACGCGGCGCTGACCAATACGAACTTCCCGCCGCTTGACTGCGGCACCTGCCTGGGGTCCTGGCGCTTTCGCCTGCAAACTACGCGCACTGCTTCCCAAGAAAAACATTCCGGCGGAAGCTCCCGCCGCGTCCTTCAGGAATTGCCTGCGATTGCGCATTGTATTTCTCCTGTTCGAAGAGGCTGAAACAGGTGTGCGGATCGAAACGAATAGTCCAATCCATGATTTCTGTTATTCAATCTTCGACTGAGCGATAACATAAGCTTGGGTGCTTGTGATTGCAAGACCCACTTCCGTTTTCGGATTGCGGAGTTTTCCAGAGCCGGGCTTGTGCGGGATTGCATCGCGTGCTTTTCCGGACAAATAAAAGGCTACGGCGATGCAAGGGTTCGGCTAGAAAGGTGAACTGGGAATTGCGGGTTCAGAGTGTTTGCAGTTCCTTGCCGGGCTTAAAGCGCACCGCTTTGCCGGGCGGGATGCTGACTTCCTGGCCCGTGCGGGGATTGCGGCCGATGCCGGTCTTGCGCGGGCGGACGTTGAACACACCGAAGCGGCGCAACTCAATTCGCTCGCCCTTGCCGAGCGCATTCTTCATGGCTTCAAAGACCGTTTCGACGGCTTGTTCCGCCTTGGTCCGGCTCACGCCGGTCTTGTTTACTACCGCATTTACAATGTCCAGCTTAATCACACCAGCCTCCTGCTATTCAACGGCAAGCTATGCTAGACATGCAG
>JBGQJJ010000125.1:0-6136 GCA_041498955.1 Terriglobia bacterium | reverse complement strand
TTCCAGTTCGGCGCGCTATAGGCAAACGCGCGGAGAAATTTTCCCGTCTCGCGGTCGTACTCGTACGCATAGCCGTTCTTCGTCGGATGGACGATCACTTGCCGCTTTTGTCCCGCCACCTCCATGTCCACGAGGACGGGCTCCGCCGCAGAGTCATAGTCGTAAAGATCGTGCGGCGTCTCCTGGAAATACCATTTCATTTTTCCGGTATCGACATCGAGCGCAAGCAGCGATGCCGTGTAGAGATTGGGACCTGGGCGCAGGGTTCCGTTAATGGGAGTCGGATCTCCCGTACCCCAAAAGAGCAGATTCATCTCCGGATCGTACGTGCCGGTGAACCAGGCGCCGCCACCTCCCGTTTTCCAGTAGTTGTCTTCGGCCCCGGCCCAGGTTTCCGCGCCCGGTTCACCCGGAGCGGGGATCACTTCGAAGTGCCAAACGAGTGCGCCAGTCTTGGCGTCGTACGCGTTGACGTGGCCGCGCAGCGCTTGATAGCCGGAGCCGGCGTTGCCCGTAATCACTTTGCCTTTTACGAAGAGCGGGGCCGCGGTAATCCTGCATTGACAGTCTGAATTTTCCTCCACGTGAATGTTCCAGATCTCCGCGCCGGTTTTCGCGTCGAGAGCCACGACGTGATTGTCCTGGGTGCCCATGTAAATCCGGCCTTCTCCGAACGCGATTCCGCGAGCGCCCCTGATGCTGAACGTTTTCACTTCCGGCCATTTATATTCATAGGTCCAAATCGACCGGCCCGTGGCCGCTTCCACCGCATAAACATTGTTCTGCATGCCTTCGAGATAGAGGACGCCATCGACGACCAGCGGCGCCGCCTCCAGCCCTGGCCTGAGTCCAGCGGTACCCGTGGGGAATCCTGCCGGGAACGCCCAAACTGGCACGATGTTTTTCACATTTTCGCGCGTGATCTGATTGAGCGGACTGTAACTCCAGCCGCGATAATTTCCGTAAAACGTGAGCCAGTTCTGCGGCTCTTTGTCGGCGTGCTCGATCCGCGAGGTAGTCGCGTCCTGCGCCGAGGCAACGCCCGCCGCGCCCAAGTTCAGGCACAGCAGAAATAAAACAGCGCACGCGCGAGTAGCGAGAAGGTTTCTGACTGTTCCGTGTACACGATTCATTTCGGGTCTCCGCTCTTCCTTACTGTAATATTTTTATTGCCGATGTCGGCCCCTGCATTGAGTCAGTTTCTTTCCTGGACTCGAGAGTGTTACTGAGCCGCTGCGGACTTCTTCGTGATTTCTCTCTCGGCGTGCAGGACGCGCAGCCACGCCCCGTTCTGCTTCACCCAAACATCCGAAAAATTGCTTTCCCGCGGCGTCGCTTTGCCATTGCGTTCGAGGACGCCGAGGGCGTGGTAGGTGACCACCGCGACGTTCCCGTTGTCATACACGCGGAAGCGATGCCCATCTTGCTTCATGGAATGCATCTTGAAAACCCCCGGTTGCAGCCCCGCCTCGATCTCGGCTTTCGTGGGGCTGCTTCCATCGATGTTTGTTTGGGCGACGTCTTCGGCATCATACTGTTTGATCCAATCGACAGGCTCGGTGCCGCCCCGCAGGAGTCCCGCCACCTTCTCATCTTCTATTTTGAGGATCTCTTTTTTTACCGCTTCGGCCTTCTCGCCGGTGATCGCCTGCGCGGCAAGGATTCCCGCCAGCGAAACCGCCAGTAGCGTTGCAAGCAGAACTCTTCTCATCGTGGCGCCCCCTATTCGTTTCTTAATCATCCGAAATCAATTTCATCGGCCGCGCTTGCCCCTAACTCTGGCCGCGTGAACTTGGTTTCCACAGTTAGTTTATAGGCCGACCGGCAACATATAACTAAGCGCCGTGGAAGGCAATCCTCCGCCCTATTTTTGCCGGAATACCCGCGTGACCACGGTCACTGGCATGAGTGACCCCGGTCATATACTTGGAAAGAGAATGATTGTAGAAAGGGTACGTAAGGTTGAAAAGCCACGGAAAGGAGAATGACTCCACCGAGCTTGCAAAGAAAAGAAGAGGAATACCAATTTAGGTTACACCGCACATGCGGTGCGCAACGCAGGTGGCGCGAAGCAAACGCCGCCACGCGAAAACCAGAGAGTCACGAGGGGGGACCGCCAGGTCCCCCCTTGTGATTTGTGCGGTTCTTTCGCTATTGTCTAACACCAACTCGTGAAACGTGGGCCGATCGGCGTTTTTTCTTGACACCGTGCCTCTCCGGGCGTACGTACAATTGTTATACGAGTTGAAGGTGATTTTTCCGCAGGCCATCGTGCCCGGAAGATGGGGACTCCGGCCGTTTTCCGCTTTCGCTTGGAATCAGGAACTTGAGGAGCTACGCCAAGAGGTGTTGCATGAATAGGCAGCTGGTAATGGGTTTCGGATTGGTCGCTGGCCTTCTGATGGTCTGCGTTCCGATGTTCGCGCACCACGGGGGATCCGATTACGACCTACAGCATCCCAAGACCGTTAAGGGGACCGTAACGGAATTCTTCTGGTCCAATCCTCACTGCCAGGTTTTTCTGGACTCCAAGGACGATTCCAGCAAGGTCGTAAACTGGACGATCGAAACCCTCGCCCCGGCCGTTTTGAGGAGGGCTGGGTGGTCGCGGGAGACTCTTCACCCCGGCGACCAGATCACCATCACTTTCGTTCCCAGCAAGAAGGGCACGCCCGTGGGAATGCTGCGCAAAGTCGTGCTCCCCGGCGGCGCGGAGTTGACGGGCGGAGCATTGGGCGAGCAACCACAGCAATAGTAGCGGCACTCTTTGAAATCCAAGCCGCGAGCTTTCAAACCTGAATCGCCTGCTCGGAGCCGGAATCGAAAGGAGTCGAAGAATGCGAAATTGGTTCTTAGGTTCGGTGGTCGCGTTGGCGGCAGCGCTTGCCTTCCTGGCGGTTGCGCGCGCCCAGACAGATCGCTCCGCCGCGGCGAAGGCGGATGCCCAGGCCGCGGCATTCGACCCGCACGACCTTGCTGGAATTTGGAATCCTGCCCCCTTCATGCAGCCCAAGGGGGAAGTCAATCCGCTCGATCTGGGCGGCCATCCCAACCCGCTGCCTCCTTTTACGCCGGCAGGCGAGGCGACGTACCTGGCCAACGCAAAATTCATTGCCGCAGGAGCCGTGCTCGATTGCGATCCCTTCGGCGTGTCGCGGAATTTTTTTACACCGCGGCCGTTTGAGATCCTTTTGACTCGTGACCGGCTGGTGCAGCATTTCGAGTATTACGACAATTGGCGCGAGATCTGGACGGACGGGCGGAAAATTCCCTCGGACGTGGATCCTGAATACATGGGATATTCCATTGGCCGTTGGGAGGGAGACACGTTCGTCGTCGACTCGGCCGCATACAACGGCAAAGCTTTTCTCACCTGGCAAGGTTTTCCCATCAGCGAGTCCATGCACCAGACGGAGCGTTGGCAGCGCCTGGACCAGGATACGTTGAAGATCGTCTTTACCTTCGACGATCCGAAAAACTATGCAAAGCCCTGGTCGATCACGTTTTTTTGGAAACTAAGGAAGGACTGGGTCATGGACGCGCACCCCTGCACACTCTCCGCGATCAAGGAATACGATGACAGGGTCAACCACGCCGACAAACTTCCAGGGCTCGGCTACGGCAAACCCGGCAAGAAGTAAAGGATAAATCAAATCGCGCGGGAATCCACCTGCTGGCGCAGGTCGGAGAGAAATTCCGCGAGAGGGCGCGGGCCGAGATCGCCTTTGCTTTGCTGGCGCACCGAGACGGTGCCGGCTTCGGCTTCCTTGCCGCCGACGATCAGCATGTAGGGAATCTTCAGCAACTGCGCGTCGCGAATTTTCGCCTGTAATTTTTCGTTGCGGTCGTCGAGGTGCGCGCGGAATCCGGCGTCCTTCAGAGCGGCGGTAACTTTCTTCCCGTACTCCGCGAATTTTTCGCTGAGCGGCAGCACTTCCGCCTGCACGGGCGCGAGCCACACGGGAAACGCTCCGGCGTAGTGCTCAATCAGGATGCCGAAGAAGCGCTCGACCGAGCCCCACAGCGCGCGATGCACCATGAGCGGCTGGTGCCGGTTGCCGTCTTCGCCCACATATTCCAGGCCAAAGCGGCCGGGCAAATTGAAAT
This sequence comes from Terriglobia bacterium, assembly GCA_041498955.1. GTDB lineage: Bacteria > Acidobacteriota > Terriglobia > Acidiferrales > UBA7541 > Palsa-360. Next base: position 2,029 of record JBGQJJ010000125.1, on the reverse strand, counting down.
CGAATTGCACGGTGGTGAGCTGCCACGGGCGGCCGATCGCGTCGATCAGCTTGACGTCGATCTTTGGGCCGTAGAACGCCGCTTCGCCTTCCATGCGTTTGAACGGAATGTTCAGCCGAGTCAGCGTCGTTTGGAGCGCGCCTGTCGAGCGGGCCCAGTCTTCAGCCGAACCGGCGTAATTTTCCGGATGATTCACGTCCCAGTCTGAAAGCTCGACAACGTACTGGCTGAATCCGAACGTTTTCATCACGGCGAACGCAAAATCCATGCACGCTTCTATCTCGGATTCGATTTGCTCCGGCATGCAGAAGATGTGCGCGTCATCCTGCGTGAAGCCGCGCACGCGCAAGAGGCCATGCAGCACGCCCGAGCGCTCGTAGCGGTAGACGGTGCCGAGCTCGGCAAGCCGCACCGGCAATTCGCGGTAGCTGCGCAGGCGCGACTTGTAAATCAGGATGTGGCCCGGACAATTCATGGGCTTGAGCTGGTAGTCGTCTTTCTCGACTTCGATCGGGCCGAACATGTTCTCGCGGTAAAAATTCGCGTGGCCGCTGGTCTTCCACAATTCGAGGCGCATGATGTGCGGCGTATATACTAAATCGTAACCGCGCCGCAGCAATTCGTCGCGCAACCAGTCCTCCATCACCTTGCGGACCAGGCCGCCCTTGGGATGCCAGAAGATCAGCCCCGGCCCAGCCTCTTCCTGAACGGAAAACAGGTCCAACTCCTGCCCGAGGCGCCGATGATCGCGGCGTTTGGCTTCCTCGAGCCGGTGGAGATACTCGTCCAGCTCCTGCTGCGTGTAGAAGCACGCGCCGTAGATGCGCTGCATCTGCGGATTGCCTTCCTGGCCTTTCCAGTACGCGCCGGCGACGCTCATCAGTTTGAAGGCGCGAATGCGCCCGGTCGAAGGGATGTGCGGCCCGCGGCAGAAATCGATGAATTTTCCGGTGGTGTAGAACGACACCATCGGCTCGATGGCGCGCTCCTCCACCAGTTCGCATTTGAAGCCCTGATCCCATTTGCGATACAGCTCGAGCGCTTCGGGCTTCGGCAGCATTTTTCTTTCGTTGGGGATGTCCTGCGCCGCAAGCTCGCGCATTTTCTTTTCGATGCGCTCGAGATCTTCGGGCGTGAAAGGCTCCGCGCGCACGAAATCGTAGAAAAAGCCCGTGTCGATCGGCGGCCCGATACCCAGCTTGACGTTCGGGAAAAGTTCCAGCACCGCCGCGGCGAGCAAGTGCGCCGCCGAGTGCCGCAATACCTGAATCGCTTCGGGATCTTTCGGCGTCAGAATCGAGAGCCGCACATCCTGATCGATCGGCGCTCGCATATCGACCAGAAACCCTTCGCCGTTCGCCGCGGAAGTCATGCGAGCTTCGGGCGCCGCGTCGGGAGATTTTTCAGCAGTCGCACCCGTGGACGCGCTAGCGGCTGCGGCGGCTGCCCCGTGGATCGGAGCGACCCGCGCGACCAGCGCTTCCTTCGCCAGCCGCGGCGAAATCTGCAGCGCGATCTCCGCCGCCGTCGTGCCCAGCGGCACTTCGCGGATTGCGCCGTCCGGCATCGTAATGTGAATTGTGTCCATACTTTTGTTTCGGCTTTCGACCGGCGAGTGCGAATCGACGCTGCGCGCCAGCGCCCGTGGAACCACCTACGCTAGCAGATGCTTCCGAGGACGGTCAAGGCAGCGCAATTGAAAATCCTTGGTATGCCCGTGTGTTGCGACGCATCGGAGCGGCTGATAGAATCGAAGCGCGGAATTCCCGCGCAGGCCCTTATCTAATTGGGGCAAGCCCCGATTTGAACGGGGCAAGCCGCGCGAAAGGGCGGACGCCGGCTGCACTTCCACTTCATCTAATGCTGTGGGTTCGCGGGAGCGACCCATCGGAATTCGCGCAACGTGAGCGGCGCTCCTGCCTGCCGCGGAGGACACTTGGCCAAATACGATCTGGCAATTATCGGCAGCGGTCCGGGGGGATATAACACCGCGATTCGCGCCTCGCAGTGGGGGCTGAAAACAGTCGTC
>JBGQJJ010000124.1:0-6267 GCA_041498955.1 Terriglobia bacterium | reverse complement strand
GGCCTGGAAAACTGATGCTCCTCCAGTGGCACACGCTTCAGCCTGTGTGCTTTTCCTATCTCAGTCAACCCAAAATCCACAGGCTGAAGCCCGTGCTACTGATTCTTCGAAGCCGCCAGCTACTGCTTTTTCGCGCTATGCAATGCAACAATCCCACCGGTCCAGCGCTCAAATCGAACGTCCGTGTACCCGGCTCGCTCGAACAGCGCCAGCAGCGCCTCCGGAGAAGGAAATTTGCTGACCGAATTCGGCAGATAAGTGTACGCGGAACCGTTCCCCGAAATCAGTCCTCCGAGTAGCGGGAGCACTTGCCGAAAATAAAACCGGTAAAGATTCCCAAACAGTTTTCCTTGAGGTTCGCCAAACTCTAGAATTGCGGCGACGCCTCCCGGCTTCAGCACGCGAAAGATCTCGTGCAACCCCCGCTCATAATTCGCCAGGTTCCGGAATCCAAACGAACAGGAAACTAAATCAAAACTGCCGTCGCCAAACGGAAGGCCCAGCGCATCCGCTTCGACGAACGTAACCCCCGCGCCCAATGCCGCGGCCTTGGCACGCGCGCGAAGAAGCATTTCCGGAACGAAATCGGACCCTACAATTTCAGCGCCGGCCGGCGCTTCCTTGCGAAACGCCAACGCCAGGTCGCCCGTGCCGCAGCACAGATCGAGGACGCGCGCGGCCGGACTGTGCAGGATCGCGCTGAATCGCCTGGCGACGCGGCGCCGCCACAACTTGTCGATATCGAGGGAAAGGAGATGATTCAGAAGGTCGTAGCGCGGCGCGATGCGCCCGAACATTTCGCGCACGCGGGCCGCCGCTTCCCTTTCGTCCCGAACGCCTTCCGGGCGCGTGCCGGGAACGCCACTCTCGGATGCGGATCTCATTTGCGGCGGCTCTTCCGAGTTTCGGGTTGATCCGCGGCGATGGCGCACTCGCGCAGCACCCGCACCTGCATTTCTTCCTCGGCCTCGACGCCGCATCGCACCCGGCCGATCCGCTCGGGCAGCACAAACCGCAAGCGCCCCCCGCGCGTTTTCTTGTCCGCTTGCATCGCGGCGATTATTTTTTCAGCGGGAATGGACGGCCACGCCGGCAGCGGCCCCACGCGCGCCACCACCTTTGCGACCCGCTCTTCCTCGCGAGGCGAAAGCATTTCCTTCTCAACCGCGAGCCTTGCCGCTGCGATCATTCCCCATCCCACCGCCTCGCCGTGAAGATACGTTTGATAGCGGGTGACGCTTTCGAGCGCATGCGCGAAGGTATGCCCGAAATTCAAAACTTCGCGCAAGCCCGATTCATGCTCATCCTTGGAAACGACGCGCGCTTTTTGCGCGATGGAATGCTCGATCACAAACGTGAGAGCGGCGCGATCCCGGCGCAATACCTTCTCCAGTTTCTGTTCGAGAAATTGGAATAACCTGGCGTCTCCGATCACCCCATATTTTATGATCTCGTAGATTCCCGATCGAAATTCGCGCGGCGGCAGACTGCTCAGCGTGCCCGGATCGGCCACGACGCCTTTCGGCGGGTAAAACGCACCTACCAGATTCTTCCCTTCCGGAAGATTCACGCCTGTCTTTCCGCCGATCGCGCTATCGACCTGCGCCACGACGGTTGTGGGAACATGGACCAGCGCGATTCCACGGGCATAGCTCGCCGCGACGAATCCGGCCACGTCGCCGACCACTCCTCCTCCCACGGCAACGAGGAGCGCGCGGCGGTCCGCGCCCGCACGCACAAGATCGCGGCAGGCTCGCTCCACGGTGGAAAGATTTTTCGCGGTTTCCCCGTCATCGATCAAAATTGTGGCGCGTCGGGAGGCCGCAAGCAGATGTTCGATGCGCGCGCCCCAATGCCGCCACACGCGCGGCGACGAAATCACGAACACCGCGCCATCCTGCCGTGCGCGTGACACCACGCGCGGCAATTCCCGCAGCACGCCCCGGCCGCACAGCACGTCGTATTTCCCGTTCGCCGCCCGAACTGAAATTTTCTTCATCCGTTTTCTTCGCCGGTGATTCTCGGTGGAACCTTCTTCAACCAGCAAAAATGTAACACAGATGGCGGACTGCCACGGGCCTCAAAGGCAATTCTTGCGCGAACGCTCGCTCTCGGCTTTTAATTCGGCGGGGTCATGACGTAAAGTATTCTGGCATAGTTTTCCGGCTCACATGGAGGATTCGGCAAACGTGAAGACGATACGCCTGGGACAAAATGGACCCGTTGTTTCGCAACTCGGCCTGGGATGCATGGCGATGTCCGACATGTACGGCCCCTCGGACGAATCGGAAAGCATTGCCACGATTCACGCCGCGCTCGATGCGGGCATCACCATGCTCGATACCGGCGATTTCTACGGCAGCGGCCACAACGAAATGCTCATCCGCCGCGCCATCGAAGGCAGGCGCAAGGATGTATTTCTCGCCGTTAAATTCGGGGCCATGCGCGGACCGGACGGTTCCTTCAACGGTTACGATCTACGCCCCGAAGCCGTAAAGAATTTCCTCGCCTACACGTTGCGCCGGTTGGGGACCGACTACATAGACCTTTACCAGCCGTCGCGCGTCGATGCGCGCATCCCTATTGAAGATACCTATGGAACGTTGGCGAGCCTCGTTCAGGCGGGCTACGTCCGGCACATCGGTATTTCCGAAGCGTCCGCGGCCACGATTCGCAGGGCGTGCAAAGCCGCTCCGATCGTGGCCTTGCAGATCGAATATTCGCTCGTGAGCCGAGGGGCGGAGGACACGATCCTGCCCGCGGCCCGCGAACTGGGAATGGGAATAACCGCCTACGGCGTGTTGTCGCGCGGTTTGCTCTCGGGATCTCCGGTCACTTCACCCAAGGACCTTCGGAAACACTTGCCGCGATTTCGCGGCGAGAACTACCAGAAAAACCAGGCGCTCGCGAACACGCTGAGCGCAATCGCCGCAAGCAAGTACGCAACCGCTTCGCAGGTCGCGATAGCATGGGTGATGTCTCGAGGCGCGGACATTGTCCCGCTCATCGGCGCGCGAAGACGCACGCAGTTGGCCGAATCGCTTAAAGCGTTCGATTTGAAATTGACCGCCGAGGACCTGGCTCAGATCGAACGCGCGGTCCCCGCCGACGCCGTCGCCGGCACACGCTACGGCGAAGAGCAGATGCGCTGGCTCGACAGCGAAAAGCCAGCGACACAAACTTAAATTTGCGCGCCTTGCTAAACATCATTTGGAGTTCTGGCCCGGGAACGCCAATCTCCCGATTGGCGGCTTGCGCCGCGCCAATCGGGAGATTGGCGTTCCCGGGGTTCAGCCGATACGCGCCGTGCCGAAGGAACTTTTCTTGAAGATTATCGTCGCAGCCTTGGTCGTGGCCATCGCATGGACCGCCGCGCTCATCGTCATTGCGCGCACGGTTGGCCTTCACTCGACGCCGGGAATGTGGACCGGCGCAGTCGGTTTGCCGGGAGTTGTGATCGCCAACTGGATGCAATCGCAACTCTTTCACAAGTTCCATCGCCCCGTCGGATACAGCTTGATGTTCCTCATCAATTGGGGATTCTACTGCAGCGTGCTTCAGGGAATTATTTCACTCAAACGCAGGATTTGGAATTAGTGGCACACGCTTCAGCCTGTGGGTTTTAGTCCATGCAAGGGCGAAACCCCACAGGCTGAAGCGTGTGCTACTTAACCCTCTTTTCCAGGTTTGGAACGGTCTCGATCAACACGTGGCCAGAAATTGCGAGCGTGCGCGGGTCGATCTTATCGAGCGTGTCGCGAGGGGTGTGCCAGTATTCCAGGACGTCGTTTTCAAAATCAATAATGTCGGCGGAAGGCACGCCGCGCTGGAGAAACGGAATGTGGTCGTCTTCGATCGCGTTGGAATCGTTGATAAACACTTTGCCGTAGCCAAGGCGCACGGCGGTAGACCAAATGAGCTCGATGAGCCACGGTGTCGAATTCGATTCGCGCCGGTAGATGGGATTCGTGGGTCCAACCATGTCGACGAGGATCATGGCCTTCACGCGCCGCAATTCGCCCGATAGCGCGAGACTCGCCGCGAGTTCCCGGCTCCCATAGGTATTGTCCCGATTGGTCCAATTCAGATTGAAGTCTTCCTCGCCGTCAAAAAAAGCCAGCCAGATCGTCGCCGCATTTTTTCGCGCGCACAGCAGGCGCGCCAGCTCAAGCAGAACCCCCGTGCTCGAGCCGCCGTCGTCGGCGCCGACGAAGTTGTCCAGCCGTTTCGTGTCGTAATGCGACGAGAATATGAGGATGTTGGGATTCGTGGACGGAAATTAAACGAGGATATTCTTCATCGCCACGTCGCCCACCGGCGTCGAAGTGGCATGAAAATCCTGCTCTTCCACAGGGCATCCGAAACTCTTCAGCTGGCCGATGATGTACCCCTGCGCGCGGCGAATTCCCTCGGACCCGGCTGCGTGCGGCCCGATGGCCACGAGCTGTTCGACATGTTTGTACGCCCGGCTGCCGTCAAATCCTCCCGTAGTTTCCGGCGCGGGCGCGGGCGGAAACGTAGCCGCCTGGGAAGCGCCAGTTCCCTGCGCGCCGCTTTCGGTGGGCGAAGAATGTCCGCACGCTGCAAGGCACGCAAAGCAAAGGGCCGCGAAGAGCATGGCCCCTCGTCCCAATCTGTGCCATCGCGACTTCATTTAGCGCGCCCCTTGATCGGCTATGGCCGCCCGCTTGGCTTTATTGCGGACGACGAGCGCCGCGACACCGATCCCCAGAAAATACAGCGCCACCATGGGCGCCATGAAGACCAGCATCGTCGTGGCATCCGGCGTGGGAGTCACGATCGCGGCAACCACGGCGATGATCAGAATCGCGTAACGCAAATTCTTCCACAGAAACTTCGGCGTCACGATACCAAACAGCGCCAGAAAGAAAATCAGCACCGGCAATTCAAAAATAATTCCCAATCCCAGCAGCACGATCAAAATGAAATCGAAGTATTCATTGATGCTGATCAACGGCCGGAACGGCCCCTGAAATCCGATCAGGAAGTTCAGCATGTATGGAAGCATGACGAAGTAGCCGAACCCGATCCCCGCTAGAAAAAGTAAGACCGACGAAAAAATAAAAGTGGTCACCGCTTTGCGCTCGTGCTTGTAAAGCCCCGGCGCGATAAACAGCCACACTTGATACAGCACCACCGGCGCGGCCAGAACCACGCCAATATAAATTCCCAGCGTGATGATCAAATTGATCGCCCCGGCCGGGCTGGTGTACACGAGGCGATCGTCCAAATTCTGCTTGCGGAGCGCCTCGCGCATCGGCAAGGCGATCCATCCAAAAACTTTTTGGGAGATGCTCACTCCGACGCCGGCGCCCACGGCAATGGCCAGCGCGGAATTGATGAGCCGCTTTCGCAAGTCCACCAGGTGTTCAAAAAATGACATCTTGCCGCCCGGTTCTTGCTCGGGCGCCGACGGGGAGGGATCAGACTGCGGCGTTGTCATCAGAAGATTTCTCGTGTGGGACGGTTACCGCGTCGGCTGCGGGCGGCAGTGGCGTGCCGGAATCGGCAAGCGGCGAAGGGGCCACTTCGTTTTGTGGCTCGGCAGGCGCGGCCTCCGCTGCAACCGGCTCCTCCCGCGGCACGGCGCCCTCAGGCGCCGGCGAAGGCGCAGGCACAGGAGCCTGCGCAGCTCGCGTGGCCGATGCGATTTCCTCTTCGCGAATGCGCGTCTGCCGTTCGAGCTCCCGAACTTCATCCTCGAGCGCAAAGCGAAAGTCGCTGGTCATTTTCCGGAATTCCGCCGTGGCTTTGCCCAGCATGCGGGCGAGTTCCGGCAGCTTCTGAGGGCCGAAAATCATCAGGGCCACGACGAAGATAACGACTAAGTGAGGCAAACTCAACATGGCCAGTGCACAGTGCCTTTTTGGATCGATCGCAGAGAAATCAATCGGCCGGGGGCCGGCCTTGAAAGCAAATCCGCTCAATATTCCGGCGGGCTACCATTCGCAACCATGAAAAAACAACTACAGCCCGCTCCCGTCTGATACCCATGTGGAATCATAGTGGACGGGCGAAGGGGTGTCAATTCAGCCTCTATGCTATACTATTTGGCAATGTGCATGGCAACGCGCCGTGCCGCTGGAAAGCGAGGGCGAAATGCAGGGTGAGAGGCGTGGAGCGCTGCTCGTCATAGCTGTCTTGGTCGTATCCGCAGTTCTGGGGGGCATTTACGGTCCGTCAGTACGCGCAACGTCCACCGATGTAAACAACCTGCAGGACTCGGTCAAAGCCTTTACGCGTGTC
>JBGQJJ010000123.1:0-6364 GCA_041498955.1 Terriglobia bacterium | reverse complement strand
TAAGCCCAAGGGGCAGATCCTCGTTCTTGGCCATTTGGATACGGTGTACGGTCTCGGGACGCTGGCGGGGATGCCGTTTCGATTGGCGCGAGGGCGCGCACATGGGCCGGGCACGTTCGACATGAAGGGCGGGCTGGTGATCGCCCTCTTCGCTGTGGACGCCCTTGCCGCGGCAAACCGAATGCCTGAAAAGCGGATCGTCTTTCTGTGGACTAGCGATGAAGAAATCGGCAGCGGAACTTCGCGACCCGTGATCGAACGCGAAGCGCGGCGCAGCGATGCCGTGCTCGTCCTGGAGCCCGCTTCGGGACTCGATGGCCGTGTGAAAACGGGCCGCAAGGGCGTCGGTGAGATCGAGATCATGGCCACGGGCCGCGCGGCGCACGCGGGGCTTCATCCTGAAGTGGGCATCAACGCGATCGAGGAAATCGCGCGGCAAATTGCCCGCATCTCAAGCTGGAACCAGCCGGGCCGCGGCATCACGGTGAACTCCGGAGTCATTGAAGGCGGGACGCGCACCAATGTGATCCCCGAGAAAGCCCGAGTCGTCGTGGACGTACGTGCTGTGCACGCCGGAGACATGCGCGCGCTCGAGCGGAAATTTCGCGCGCTGCGGCCGATCCTGCGCGGAGCAAAACTGCAAATTCGAGGCGGGTTTAACCGCCCGCCCATGGAGCGGAAATCCAGCGCCGCGCTGTATGCCAAGGCCCGGACTCTTGCAAAAGAAATGGGCGTCACCCTGGGCGAGGCCTACGTCGGTGGTGGTTCGGACGGAAATTTTACGGCAGCGCTGGGCGTTCCAACACTCGATGGCCTGGGGGCCGTCGGCGAAGATGCGCACAGCCCGGACGAAAATATTCTGGTTCGCGCGCTGGCCGAGCGCGCCGCGCTGCTTGCAAGTCTATTGGCCACAATTTAAGGAAGCCCTACTCGTAAGCCTTGCGCAAAAACTGCGCGGTGGACAGCATCAATTCCGAATAATCCTCATGGAGTACGGCGCGAATCGCGTCTTCCGCGGACGAGCCTGCGGCGAGGCGCTCGAGAATTCGTTCCAGGTCATCCATGCCATTGACCGTCACAATCCCTTCCACGACTGCGAGCGACCACGCGTAGGCACTGGCCGCGGCGTCCCTGGGAAGATTCAGCCACGAGGTTTCGTAGGAAAGGAGAGAAAATTCCATGTGGCTCTCGTACGCCGCGGAAAGGACTCCGGCATTGACCCGGCTGCGCTTCCCTTCCATGTATTGGGCGATGCCCTCCTGCAGCCACACGGGGCATCGCCCGCCGGTCTTCTGGCCGACGAAACTGTGCGTCAGTTCGTGCTTCAGGACGCGCGCCAGTTCATCAGTCATGGAGGTCAGGCCCTCGACGGGGACGCGGATGCGGCCGTCGTTGAGCGCGCCCGACCAACTCGGGGCTCGCGTGATGTCCATGAACGTCTGGTTCGTGTACAGGATTACGCCGATGGGCTCGGGAGGAACGTAGTTCAAAGTTGCGGAAATCTCATCGAACTCGGCCTCGAGTGTTTTGAGAACTTGTTCAGCGAGTTGCGGGGCGGCTCCGCCGTTGTACTTGAGGCGAAAATGGAGGGTCTCGCCTTCGCGATACTCGGCCTCCTCCTGGGCATCTCGCTGCGCTTTTTCGAGCGCGTGCAGGGTCTCCGCATCGGGGTTAAGCTCCATGGCGCGCTTCCATTGCGTAACCGCGTCGGCGGCGCGGTTTAACCCGTAATACGCCCAGCCGGACAACTTGGCGACTTCGGCAGAGTCCGGTTCGATGCGGCGGGCGTGCTCCAGCAAATCCTCCGCCGCGGAGTACTCGCTCCGCCGCAAATGGAGGTACGCGGTTTCCATCAACAATCCGGAGTTATTGGGGTCAAAGCGGAGCCCGACATTATAGCGAGCCACGGCGCGTTCGAAATCGCCCACGCTGATTTCGAATTGCGCCGCAGCGACTTCGGCGGCGACAACGCGTGCCACGGCCGTCGGAGTAGGATTGGCGGTGGCCTCGGATTCGAGTTTCGAAAGCAAGTCGCTGTTAATCGAGCCGTCTCGCACGGCGGCGCTTGCGGCGGGATCACGGGACGGGGCAGCCAGCGCGTTGGGCGGCGCAATAGGGAGGTTGGCGGCGCGATCCGCGGGGGTTCCAGCAGTGGATATCGGTGAGGAATCGTCATGGACGACTCGATCGACGATGGAAAGCGGAAAACTAAGCCGCCCGGCGGAAGTCTCGTAACTCACCTGGCCGTTTTCCTGAACCACGTGCGAGGCGATGATTTTTCTGCCGTTTTTCAGATAGATTGTATCGGCAAACAGACCCCCGGGAATGGCTGAGGCAAGGCAGAGCAACGCGAAGAACCGCAGGGGATGCGCCACGGGAGACGGCATAATCCTATTTTACCAAGAAGGGCTCGCGGCCCCCGGCGCACCTTGCTGCCTGATGCCCAATCTTGCTACAGGCGAATTGGAGCGGCCCCGGCGTCTTGCTTGTCGCCTTACATAAAGGGCGGGCGTTCTTTAACCTTGTGGAAATCAGAAAGACCGCGGGAAAGACGGTGGCGGTAGGAATAAACCGCCTTGGTGAATCGCATCAACCGGGAAGATCGAAATCGAACCAGGTACGAAAAAAAATCCTTGTGCAGCCACAAAAAGGGCGGCCAATTTAGGCCGCCCTGAATTTTCGGAAATTTTCTGGAGAGGTTTGCCGAGCGCCGGGGTGTCCCGGCTCAGGCGCTTAACTGGCCGGAACGCTTGGGCTGATGAGAGCGCGCCAAATCACGATGCCGACTCCCGCGCCGATTGCAGGAATTGCGATCCAAAGGAAATGGCTGTGTGCTGTTGGGTGTGGGCTCTGCGGATTTGGACCCGGCGCCGGGTCTTCGGTTTCCACTTCCAATCGGTAGGAGTTGCCGGCCTCCAAGGTCTTCACTTCGTCGCCCATGGTGACTTGCAGCGTGCCGCGCGTGCTGGTCAGAATCAATTGCGTCGGGCTAATCATGCTGATCTGACCGGAGGCCGCCTGATCGTTCGCGGGACGAATTGTTGCGCCGTCCGCGAGCACTTGAAAGGTCTGTCCCGCTGCTGAGGAAACGATCACGGTTCCATGGTCCAGGTTTGCCGAGAACCCGTTGGGGAACGCATGCACATCGGCAATGGTGTTCGGCCGCAAAACCATTTGTCCGGATCCAAGCCGGACTCGCAGGGTCGAACTGGGAGGAGTCTGGAGGCGATCGCCGTCATAGATCGTCGCGCCACTGGTGGTTACGCCGGCCCCTACATTGGCATTCTCGGCGGCCACGACAACCCCCAAAGGAGCTGACGGTGAACTTGCGGGCGCAGCCATAACGGGCGCCTCAATCAACACAAAGCTCAGAGCTGCAATCAAAGTAGCGGCAAACTGTATGCGCACGTAAACCTCCAAAAGGGCTAGCGGTATAAGGGTAGGAAGTAGGACAAGAGGTGTCAACACGGGAATCACCCTAGTCGCGTAAAATACACCCCCCTCAGGGGCAACGAGGATTGAGGGTCGAAAGCACAAAGAATCAACCGCTTCCGGGTGGTTCTAGGCCTCTCCCAGACCCGTTCCGGCGACCTCCAGGAACACAGCGGGGGTCGATTTCAGTTTCGCCAGAGCTTCGCCATTGGGGCCCCCGCGGATCATAGGGTGCTGGCGCGGGGATGTTCACGCTCTAATGAGGGATGGAATACCGTGCGGCGTTTTGGAGTCTCCCTCTGGGGAGGAAAATCAGTGGGGAACTGATCAGAAGTTATTGAAATGGCAGGGAGAATTGCGCCGAAATCATGGCCATGGCGCTGCCATTTCCTACGGGGCGTATGGACTGACGAGGGCGCGCCAAATAATAAGTCCTGTCGCTATCCCTATTCCACCGATAAGAATCAGGATGAAATGATTTTTAGCCGCAGGAACGGGAGGCCGCCCTTGGGGATCCGAGGCTTCGGATTCCACTTCCATCTTGTAGCTGCTGCCAGCCTCCACGGTCTTGACTTCATCTCCCATGGTGATTTGGAGGGCGCCACGAGTGCTGGTCAAGATCAGTTCGGTCGGACTGATTTTGGCAATTTGAGCGGTGGTTGGGTGCGGAGTCGCGGGGCGGATGGTTGCGCCGTCCGCGAGCAATTGGAATGTCTGCCCCTCCGATGAGGAAATCGAGACAGTGCCAACGTCCAGGTCGGCGGAAAATCCATTGGGAATTGCGTGCACTTGGGTGGAGGTGTTCTGGTGCAAAAAGATTTGCCCGGTCCCGAGCCGAACCCGCATCGTTCCGATGTCCTGCGTCACGAGGCGGTCGCCGTCGTAAATCGTCGCCCCACTGTAAGTCGTATCCACTCCCGCATGGGCGTTTTCAGCCGCCAGAACGATTCCCAGTGGAGCCGATGGCGAGCCCGGAGGCGCAGCCATTGCGGGTGCTTCCAACAACATAACGCCTAAGAGTGCGATCATGAAGGCGTCACAGATTTTGTGCACCGTCACCTCCCGGATGAATCAAGATAAAAATAAGGGCGTGCTACGAATAAGTCAATAGGTATCTCACTCTTGCGATGGGATTACGGAGCCATTCCCGCGGCCTTCAGGGACGCCTCCCTGATCGCTTTGAATTCGGCCCCGGGATTCCATTCGGGCCTGTGAGGATCGTTGGCGACGCGGTATCCAACCAGGAAGTAAAGCTGGGAATCCTGGACCGCTCCGCTCAGGTCCCAGTCCGGCTGAATTTTGTCGGCGGGCTTGTGATACCTTTCGGCGGTAAATTTTCGCCGCGCTTCGAGGCCCCAGCCCTCGGGCTTGCCAATGAACTCCACGCCGGCTTCCGGGTCGAATGCGGGGACGCCGTTCTTGGCAAACTCGAAATGGTCGGAACGGTAGTAAAGACCCTTCTCGGGTTCGGGATCGAGCCTTACGGCGCGGCTTTGTTCCTTCGCAACAGCTTCGACCACATCGTCCAGGGTGGACACACCGCGCCCGATTTGCACGATGTCCCGGGTGCGGCCGCTGACGTTCATTCCGTCCATGTTGATGTCCAGCGCGGAGCGCGCGAGGGGATACAGAGGGTGCTCCGCGTAGTATCGCGAGCCGAGCAGGCCTTGCTCTTCCGCGGTGACGGAGAGAAAAAGAATTGACCGGCGCGGGGGGCTCGGAAGCGCTTTGTACACGCGCGCCATTTCGAGAAGCGCGGCGGTGCCCGAGGCGTTGTCAACCGCGCCGTGATAGATTTTGTCGCCGTCGACTTCAGGCCCGATTCCGAAATGATCCCAGTGCGCCGTGTAAATGACGTACGTATTTTTCAGATCGGGGTCGCTCCCTGTGAGCTTTGCAATCACGTTGTGTGAATCGATCGTGTGGAGAGCATTGTGGATGGTCAGTTTCGCGTGGATGCCGAGCGGGACAGGCTTGAAATCGCGGCGGGAGGCGGCTTCGATCAGCTTGACGAGATCCTGCCCGGCCGCGCGAAATAATTTCGTGGCGAAGTCCGACGTGATCCAGCTCTCCATGGCGAGACGCCCCATGTTTTTGTCGGCCGCGGCCAGGTCGAATTGCGTTCCGCTCCAGCTATTGCGCACCACTTCCCAGGGATAGCCGGCGCGTTCGGTCTGGTGGATGATGACGCATCCGGCGGCGCCCATTTGCGCGGCCTTTTCAAATTTGTAGGTCCACCGGCCGTAATAAGTCATGGCCACGCCGCCGAAGGTCTTGGGATCGAGCTTGGAGGGATCCGTCGGATCGGGTACGGGCGGATCATTGACGAGGACGACGAGAATTTTGCCTTTTACGTCTGCGCCCTTGAAATCGTCCCACTGAAATTCCGGCGCCTGCACGCCGTAGCCGACGAAAAGCATGTCGGCGACGATGGCGGACGTTTCCGTCACGCGCTTGGACCAGGCGACGAAATCGTCCTGAAATTTCGGCTCGATCGTGCGCCCGTGCCCGGTAAGCGTGAGCTTCATTGCGCTATCCGGAGTGATGCCGACGAGAGGCACGCTCTGCAAGTAAGTGCCATCCGGATTGCCAGGTTCCAGACCCGCCGAGCGAAACTGGTCCTCGACATATTTGATCGTGAGTTGCTCGCCCTGGGAGCCCGGCCCGCGCCCTTCAAATTCATCCGAGGAAAGAATGCGGATGTGGTTCAGGATGCGATCGCCCGAAAACGATGCCAACGCCGCGCCGGGAGGACTCTGACCGCGCGAGCAGCCGGAGAGGACAGCAATTGTCCCGGCAGCGAGAATTAATTTTAAATAAGGGTGCATTCTCACAGATAGCATGGACGTCTCCGTCGCGGCCGCCAACAGAAAAAATCGCCGCGCCGCTGCATATTATCCCGCGCCACTCTAAGTGACAATGCGGAGCGGTT
>JBGQJJ010000122.1:0-6372 GCA_041498955.1 Terriglobia bacterium | reverse complement strand
ATGAGGCGGCTGTAGCCGATGGGCGCGAGGATCGCGGGGAGAGAAAGTTCGGCGCCCAAAACTTTTGTGCGCAGGTCGCATTGCGGCACGGCCATGGCATTGCGCGGGCGGAATGTCACGGATTCAAAGGCGCGATTATTTTCGCGCAGCGACGTTTCGCTCTCGGCGCCGCCGTCGAGATAGTCGAAGACCGCTCGCGGCAGGCGGCGCTCGGCCCTGCGGCGCAAATCTTCAATGTTGACGACGTGAGGAGGCGCGATGGAGCGCGGCCACTTATTCATTCGCCACCGAATTGGCCGCAGGGTTGGGCATGGCGGGAGGCATTGTACTCCACGAATTCGCCGCTCGGTCACGCGCGGTTAGATTTCCTGCGGGATACTCTCCGCTCCCGCGCCAAAGGCGCGGAGGATGCCAGCCCGGGGTAACACCCCGGGTAACGTGCCTGCATGAAATCGTCCGCCCTGAAGGGGCGGAGGATCCCTGCGCCCTTTCAGGGCGCAACGATTGATTGCATCCGTAACCCAGGGCGTTGCCCTGGGCTGGCATCCTGCGGCGCTTTCAGCGCCGAAGGCCAGAGGAGAGCCTCGCGCGATTTCCCATCCCATTCCAAATTTCCGGCAATCGGAAAACGCGGCGCCATCCGATTTTCGTTTGACACTTCGTCTGCTTGCAACGACACTTAACAACCGATTCCGGCAAAATAATCGGATTCGCGGTAATGGGTCCATTTGATTTCGGTTCGGATTCTCGTAGGACAGGCACTCTTGCCTGTTCGCATGCGCCTTGGTGAGATTGCGGGGACAGCCAAGAGTGGCTGTCCTACTGGCCGCAGCCGGACACTTCATGACATTGACGCTACTCGACTGGGCCGTGATCGCCGGATATCTGCTGCTGATGCTCCTGCTGGGGATTTATTTTCGGCGGCGTTCGAGCCGGAACACGGAAGAGTATTTTGTATCGGGGAGGCAGGTGGCGTGGTGGCTGGCGGGAACTTCCATGGTGGCGACGACGTTTGCCGCGGACACGCCGCTGGTGGTGACGGGCCTCGTCTACACACAGGGAATTGCGGGCAACTGGCTGTGGTGGAGTTTTCTGCCATCGGGAATGATGACCGTGTTTTTGTTCGCGCGGCTGTGGAGGCGTTCGGGCTTGCTCACCGACGTGCAATTTGCGGAGATGCGTTACGCGGGAAAGCCTGCCGCGTTTCTGCGCGGATTTCGCGCCGTCTATCTCGGGCTGCTGATGAATTGCCTGATCCTCGGCTGGGTGACCAAGGCGATGACGAGCATCGTGGGGTCCGTGCTCGGCAAAAGCGAGGCCGCGAGTCTTGCGATCTGCATTTTCTTTTTAATTCCGTTCACGGGATTTTACGTTTCGCTCGGCGGCTTGTGGGGCGTGCTGTGGACCGATCTTTTTCAATTCGTTCTGAAAATGGGGATCGTGATCGCGGTGGCGTATTATGGCGTGCGGGGCGCGGGCGGCATGCACGCGATGCTCGCGAAACTTTCGGCGATGCGCGAAGTCGCGGGGCCCGGAGCGTCGCGCATCACTGCGGTGTTTCCTGATTTTTCCAGGGGACTCACGGGCGAAGCGTTGTGGACTTTGCCGGTGCTTACTTTTCTCGTGCATTTGGGAGTGCAGTGGTGGGCGTTCTGGTATCCGGGAGCGGAGCCTGGCGGTGGCGGTTACATCGCGCAGCGGATTTTCAGCGCGCGCGATGAACGGCACGGATTGCTCTCGGTGCTGTGGTTCAACGTGGCGCACTACGCGCTGCGTCCTTGGCCGTGGATTCTGACGGCGCTGGCCGCCGCGGCGCTGTATCCTGGGTTGCAGCATCCGGAAACGGGCTACATGCTGGTCGCGACCACATTTATGCCGCATGCGCTGCGCGGAATTTTAATCGCGGGATTCATGGCGGCGTTCATGTCCACGATTGCGACGCAGCTCAATTGGGGGAGCTCGTATCTCGTGGAGGATTTTTACCGGCGGTTCATCCGGCGCAATGCGGCTGAAAAACATTATGTGAATATTTCCCGTATCGCGACGTTGCTGCTGGTGGCGGCGTCGGCATATGTTTCGGCGCAACTGGCGACGATCGGCCAGGGTTGGGAAGTTGTGCTCGAGGTTGGCGCCGGGACCGGGGGAGTCTATTTGCTGCGCTGGTACTGGTGGCGCATCAATGCTTGGAGCGAAATTTCGGCGATGGCCACGGCGCTGGCGATGACGCTGGTCCTGCACCACTGGGAATTCTTTGGAGGCAGCGCGCCCGTCGTGTTTGCGAAGACGACGCTTGCGACCACGGCTGTAACGACGGCCGTTTGGGTTGCAACTACGCTCCTGACGCCAGCCGAGCCCGCGGAAATTCTGCTTCGCTTTTACAGGAAAGTGCGGCCGCACGCGGCGGGGTGGCGGCGCATCGCAGCGCTCGCTCCGGAGCTGCCCGAAACGCGCGACCTCGGCAAGAATTTACTGGCGTGGGTTCTGGGCTGCGCTATGGTGTACGCTGCACTGTTCGGCATCGGGAAATTTTGCCTTGGCCAGACGGCCGTGGGATTTGCGTTACTGGTAATGTCCACCGCTTGCGCCGCTTTGCTCTATCGCGATATTTCGCAGCGTGTGACGGGCGAACCAATAGGAGGCACCGTTGTTTAACAAGGGGCGCGACAGCGGAGTAGTTGGTCTTTCGAGCTCGGGCCAGGCGCACGCGGTAACAGCATCCTTTCTGGGATGGACGCTCGACGCGTTTGATTTCTTTGTCGTTGTCTTTCTGTTTGACAGACTCGCCGCGGATTTTCATGTGACGAAAGCGAAGGTCGTTGCCTCAGTGCTCGTCACATTGGCGATGCGCCCGGTGGGCGCGCTCATCTTCGGCCTGATGACCGACCGATATGGACGGCGCATTCCCTTGATGATCAACGTAGTTTTCTTCTCCGTAGTGGAGGTGGCGTGCGGATTCTCGCCCAATCTCACGTTTTTCCTGGTGATGCGCGCGCTCTATGGCATCGGGATGGGCGGCGAGTGGGGCATTGGGGCTTCGCTGGCGATGGAATCCGTCCCACCTCGGTTGCGGGGAATTCTTTCCGGGATATTGCAAAGCGGCTATTCGCTCGGGTACATCCTAGCGGCTGTCGTGGCGCGTTTTGTCCTGCCCACCTGGGGATGGCGGCCGATGTTCTGGCTGGGCGGACTGCCGGCGCTTTTGGCTTTTTATATCAGCGCACGCGTGCCGGAATCGGAAGCCTGGAAACAGCATCGTGCACCATCGACGGGCGCAGTCCTCAGGATCGTAGCCACGCAGTGGAAGAGCTTTCTGTATCTCGTTTTGCTGATGACGTTCATGATGTTCCTCTCGCACGGGACGCAGGACCTGTATCCGGACTTCCTCGGCACAGTGCACAAACTAGCCCCTGAAATGCGTGCGTATATGGCCATTCTTTACAATATCGGGGCCATCGTTGGCGCCGTCGTGTTCGGGCAATTTTCGGAAAGGCTGGGGAGAAGAGTCACGATGATTGCCGCGATGTCGCTGGCGCTGTTCGTGATTCCACTCTGGGCGTTCGGCACATCGCTCGCTGTGCTGGCTATTGGCTCCTTCCTGATGCAGGCCGGTGTGCAAGGCGCGTGGGGAGTTATTCCGGTCCATCTGAATGAGCTTTCACCGGATGAAACGCGCGGACTCGTTCCCGGACTCGCGTACCAGCTTGGAATTCTCATCGCTGCACCGACCAATTCGGTCGAGCTCCTGTTGCAAGAGCATGTGGGTTATCAGTGGGCGCTTGCGGGATTTGAAATTGTCACCATCGCGGTGCTCATCGTGACGATCGCGCTGGGCAAGGAACGCAAGGGGCGCAGCTTCCATAGGGTTGCCGAGCCTGTTTCGACTTGAACATTCACCAGTAGCACTGCCCCTCTTGGCTGTGCGGTCTTGTATGTCGAACGCGCAGGCTACCGACTCGGCGGAAATGGCAAGAACCACACAGCCAAGAGTGGCTGTGCTACCAAACCCCTCCCCCGGTGGAAGAAATTCTCAACGTGCGGCATCATGATGGCCATGGAAACTGGAAGCTCCCGGAAAGGCTTCGCTGGCTTGCGTGTGCTTTCGCTCGAAAGCAGGCGCGGGGCGGAAATGGCGAAGCTGATCGCGAATCACGGCGGTGAGGCCGTGGTTGCGCCGTCGATGCGCGAGATTCCTCTCGAAACGAATACCGAAGCCCTCGCGTTTGGCAGGAAACTCTTCGCGGGCGAGTTTGACGTGGTCATTTTCCTGACCGGGGTCGGGACGCGGGCCCTCGCGCGGGTTGTGGAGACGATTTATCCGCTCGAACAGTATTTGGCGGAGCTTCGCAAGGTTGCTGTCGTGGCGCGCGGACCGAAACCCGTGGCCGTATTACGAGAGTGGCATATACCGATAGCCGTCTCCGCTCCCGAACCGAACACATGGCGCGAACTCTTGCGCGCGCTGGACGACAATGCTGCAGCGCTTCCATTGAAGGGCCGACGAATCGCGGTACAGGAATACGGCGTGTCGAACCCGGAACTGATCGCGGGACTCGTTGGGCGCGGCGCGCTTGTCACTTCCGTGCCCGTTTACGTATGGGCTTTGCCGGCGGACACCGGCCCGATGCGTTCCGCGATTGCCTCAATTGCGCGCAATGAGATCGACGTGATCCTGTTTACGACGGCGACGCAGGCGGATCATCTGCTGCAAATTGCGGCGGAAATGAATCAGGAAGACGCTGTGCGCCGCGCGCTTTCGCGGATGGTCGTGGCGTCGATCGGGCCCACGACCAGCGAGAGGCTTCGCGAACATGGGATCGCTGCGGACATGGAACCGGCGCACCCGAAAATGGGATACCTCGTCAGCGAAGCGGCGCAGCGCAGCGCGGAGATTTTGCGGCAGAAGCGAATTCCCGCGGGTCAACCGCTTTCTAAGAGTGGCCCGCCTACTAAGTAGCTCCCTGTGCGGGCGTCTTGGCTTTGGTAGCGCCGGCGTCCCGCCGGCTCCGATCTTCTGGCGGGATCTCGAACATTGCCGGCAAGATGCCGGCGCTACCTAAACCGAAATCCAAAATCCCTCTTAACCGGCACCGCGATTGTTCGTTTCAATCTCACCATTTGTGAATGCTGTGTGACAGCAAGCAAAGACTGATGATTCGCATCCATAGGAAGAATTGGACAGGGATGGCAGCCCCGCTTAGCCTTGAAGTGTGAATACAGAACTCTCCAAACTTGCCATGACCGAAAATCCAGAGGTTGATTTCATCCACAAGATGGCCAGCCGGATGGCTGCGGCGGATCCTCTGCATGAAGTGCTTTTCCAGATCGTGGAATTCGCCGCTTCGGTGGTGAGCTGCGATTCCTGCTTCCTGTATGCGCTGGAAGAGGGAGAATTGATTCTGCGCTCCTCAAAAAATGCGCATCCCGACGTGGTGGACCGGCTCAAGCTGCGGCTGGGGCAAGGCATCACGGGATGGGTGGCGGAGCATGGGAAGCCGGTCGCGGTGGCGGTCAACGCGTCGCAGGATCCCCGCTTCCAATTATTCAAGGATTTGCCCGAGGACCGGTTTGAGGCGTTTCTGTCGGTGCCCGTTTTGTGCCGTGGACGGATCGTGGGGGTCATCAATCTGCAGAATCGCGAGCCTCATGAATACTCGGAGCGCGAAATTATGCTGGTCTCCACCATCGGATTTCTGGTGGGCGCGGAAATCGAGATGGCGCGCCTGGAAAGCGAAAACCTGCACCTCTCGGAAAAGCTGGAAACGCGCAAACTGGTGGAGCGCGCGAAGGGGATTCTCCAGCGCGAGCTCAAGATCACCGAAGAGGAGGCCTACCTCACGATCCAGCGGCAGAGCAGGCAGCGGCGCAAATCGATGAAAGAAGTCTCCGAGGCCATCGTGCTGAGCGAGGACGTACGGCGCGGGTTGAGCGAATAGTAGGACGGGCTTCAGCCTGTCGGGTTTGCGTTGGTGTTACCGCCAGATGTGTGATGGGGTTTTACGCCGCGCGTGCGAAAAATTGTAAACCCGACAGGCTGAAGCCTGTCCTACTGAAATCCTTGACATTCGGCCTGTACCTGCGTATCCTCGCTTTCGCATGCATTCACGCTATTATTCTTGGTTCGCCTTTACGTACCGCTTCCCTTGGTCGGGAAGCGGCCAGGGGCGGATCGCGCGCAGGACGAGGTAAAGCGAAAAGTTAGTTAGCGCGAAAAGATTCCTGAACTGGCCGCGAGAACCCAAAGGGTCCGCGGCTTTTTTGTTGTTTGACACAAAAACAGCCGAGGAGATTACCAATGATCGTCAACATGTCAGCCAACGCCACCGAGGAGCAGATTCAACACGTCGTGGACAGAATCAAGGAATGCGGGTTTCT
>JBGQJJ010000121.1:0-6713 GCA_041498955.1 Terriglobia bacterium | reverse complement strand
GTCAGCTCGACGCCCTTGTTCAGCAAGCGCTTGTTGGTCTTTTCGTCGTGCAGGTCGGCAGTGAGTTTCTGTCCGCCGAGCAGCCCGGTGAGCCGCTTCAGGCGCTCATCGGTGAGGATGCGGATTTCGTCGGCCAGGTTCTTCTCCAGCCGCGCGCGCTGTCCGGCTTCAATGGCCTTGTGCCGCTCGTCTTTTTCCGCGCCCTTGCGGCAGAAGATTTTCACGTCCACCACGGTGCCTTCGATGCCCGGCGGACAGTAAAGAGAAGCGTCGCGGACGTCGCCGGCCTTTTCGCCGAAGATCGCACGCAACAGTTTTTCCTCCGGCGTCAGCGTCGTTTCGCCCTTGGGAGTGACCTTGCCGACCAGGATGTCTCCCGGACGCACGGTCGCGCCAATGCGGATCACGCCGCTTTCATCGAGGTTGCGAAGAAACATTTCGCTGATGTTGGGAATATCGCGCGTGATTTCCTCGGGGCCGAGTTTCGTGTCCCGCGCCTCGATTTCGTATTCCTCGATGTGGATGGAGGTGTAGTAGTCGTCCTTGACCAGCTTTTCGCTGACCAGGATGGCGTCCTCGAAGTTGTACCCGCGCCAGGGCACGAACGCGACCAGCACGTTGCGGCCAAGCGCCAGTTCGCCGCGATCGGTGCACGGGCCGTCGGCCAGCACTTGCCCCTGGCGGACGCGGTCGCCCACGCGGACGAGCGGCTTCTGGTTGATGCAGGTGTTCTGGTTGGAACGCTTGAATTTGATGAGCTGGTAGATGTCCGCGCCCACTTCGCGCGAGAGCACGCCCGAGTGGTCGGATTCGACGCGCACGATGATCCGCTCGGAATCGACCTGGTCGACAATTCCGTCGCGCCGACAGATGACCACCGCCCCCGAATCGCGCGCGGTGACGCGTTCCATGCCGGTGCCGACGAGGGGAGCTTCCCCGCGAATCAGCGGCACGGCCTGGCGCTGCATGTTCGACCCCATGAGAGCGCGGTTCGCATCGTCATTTTCCAGGAACGGAATGAGGCTCGCCGCGACGGAGACGAGCTGTTTCGGTGAAACGTCGATGTAATCGACTTCGTCGCGCGATTTCAGGACGAAGTTTCCGGCCTGGCGGCAGTTGACGAGTTCGGAGGTGATGCGCCCGCGCTCGTCGAGCGGCACGTTGGCCTGCGCGACGACGTAGCGGTCCTCTTCCCAAGCCGAAAGATAAAAACAGTAGGGATCGTTGGTGACCTTGCGCCGCTTCAATTCCTCATTCACTGCTTCGACTTTATCGCGCTCGATGATTTCACCGGCCTTGAACTCGCTTTCGCCCGAATTGACGATCATCACGTAGTCGATTACGCGCCCGCCCTTCACCTTGCGGTAGGGGGACTCGATAAAGCCGAATTCGTTGATCCGCGCGTAGCAGGACAGCGAGCTGATCAAACCGATGTTCGGGCCTTCCGGCGTTTCGATCGGGCAGATGCGGCCGTAGTGTGTTGGATGTACGTCGCGCACCTCGAACCCGGCGCGTTCGCGCGAGAGGCCGCCCGGCCCAAGGGCCGAAAGGCGCCGCTTGTGGGTGATTTCGGAGAGCGGATTGGTCTGGTCCATGAATTGAGAGAGCTGGGAACTGCCGAAGAACTCGCGAATCGCCGCCATGACCGGCTTGGCGTTCACGAGGTCGTGCGGCATGGCGGTGGACATTTCCTGGTACACCGACATCTTTTCCTTTATGGCGCGCTCCATGCGGACCAGGCCGATGCGGAACTGGTTCTCGAGGAGTTCGCCCACCGCGCGCACGCGGCGGTTGCCGAGGTGATCGATGTCGTCCAGCGTGCCGATATTCTTGCGCAGCTTCATCAGGTAGCGGATGGCCGCGACGAAGTCGGCGGCGTCCAGCGTGCGCGTGTTGAGCGGCGTTTCCAGGCCGAACTTGATGTTGAATTTCAGGCGGCCCACGCGGCTGAAATCGTACTTGCGCGGGTCGAAGAACATCCCGTTGAACAAAGCCGTGGCCGTTTCAAGCGTCGGCGGATCGCCGGGGCGCAGTTTCCTGTAGATTTCGATCAACGCCTCGCGGGGTGACTTGATCGCGTCCTTGTCGAGCGTGCGAGAAAGGACCACGCCGACGTCATCGCGGTCGGGGAAAAAGATGTCGACGCTGGTGATGCCCGCTTCGGCGAGCGAAGTCCAGATTTCGGCGGTCAGCGGCTTGTTGGCCTCGAGCAGGACTTCTCCGGTCTGCCGATTCACGAGATCGGCGACGGAGTAGGCGCCCTCGAGATCGGCGACGGACACGTGCGCGGCGGGAACTTTCGCTTTGACGAGTTCCTTGTAGAGCGCCTCGGTGATGCGCTTGTGCGCGCCGACCAGCACTTCATCGCTCCTGGAACTCTTGATTTCATGGGACAGCTTGCGTTCGATCAGGCCTTCGGAAAGGTTCCAGTGCAGATCGCCGTCGCGCAGGGTGATTCGCTCGACCTGGTAGAAGGTGCGCAGAATCTCCTCGTTGGACTTCATGCCCAGCGCGCGCAGAAAAATGGAGCCGAGGAATTTGCGCTTGCGGTCGATGCGGACGTACAGAATATTCTTGGTGTCGTACTCGAACTCGACCCACGATCCGCGGTACGGAATAATTTTCCCGAGGAAATAGCTGCGGTTGTTGGCCGATTCGTAAAACACGCCGGGCGAGCGGTGCAACTGGCTGACGATCACGCGCTCAGTGCCGTTGATGACGAACGTGCCGTTGTCGGTCATCAGCGGAATGTCGCCGAAGAAAACTTCCTGTTCCTTGATGTCGCGGATGTTTTTCGCGCCGGTGTCCGGGTCCTTGTCGTAAATGGTGAGACGGATGGTGACCTTGAGCGGGGCGGCGTAGGTCATGCCGCGCTCCTGGCACTCGTTCACGTCGTACTTGAGCTGCATGCCGACCGGGTCGCCGCACTTTTCGCAAAAGGTGGGCGTGTTCTTGTTGAACGTGCCGCACTTGGTGCACAACACGTCGCCGGTCTGATAGGGGTTGGTGACGACGGAGGCGCCGCAATTGCGGCACGTGGCGCGCAGATGATGCAGCCCCTTCAGGTTGCCGCACTTGCATTCCCAGTTCCCGATCGAGTAGTCCACGAAATCCAGCTGCGAGAGGCCGCGGAAATCCTGAATCGGAAACACCGAAGTGAACACCGATTGCAGGCCGCCGTCTTCGCGCTCGGACGGAAGCAAATCCATCTGCAGAAATCGCTGATAGGAATTCTTCTGAACCTCGATCAGGTTCGGAATTTGAATCGAGCTCCGGATCTTGGAAAAATCCAGCCGCTCGCGCTCCCGCATGTGATGATTCCCGTTTCCATTCGGCATGCTATGACCTCGTAAAATTCGCAGGGTTGGGCCGAAACGCCGAAAGGCGGCCTGGCAGACACCGCCGTCCCGGGTCCCGGCGGGACCAAATTAAGGTTGACGAATCACGTCTTGGAAATTGCGTAAGCAAACCCCTCAGGGCGCGGCAGGCTCGTCCAGGCCGGGCCGCCTCGCGCCGGAATTGCTGGGTTACTCCGATACCGTTACTTCACTTCGACTTTGGCGCCGACGTCCTCGAATTTCTTCTTGATCGTGGCCGCCTCGTCCTTGTTCACGCCTTCCTTGATCGGCTTGGGCGCGCCATCGACCAGGTCCTTGGCTTCTTTCAGGCCCAGGCTGGTGACTTCGCGGACCGCCTTGATGACGTTGATCTTGTTCGCGCCCACGTCCGTGAGCACGACCGAGAATTCCGTCTTCTCTTCGACCGGGGCCGCACCGCCAGCCGCACCGCCGCCCGCCATCATCACAGGCGCCGCTGCCGCCGCTGAAACGCCGAAGGCCTCTTCCATTTTCTTGACCAGATCAGCCGCTTCGAGCAGGGTCAGGCCCTTGATTTCTTCCAGGATTGCTTCCACCTTATTGGCCATTGCTGTGTCCTCTCCTCATTAGATGCAAATTGGATTCTCTATTGAGCCGTTTCGACCGGTGCTGGTGCAGAATCCGGTCCGAACTTGTTGGCCTTCACCGCCTCGTTGACCGTGACGGCCAGGTTGCGGTTGACCGCGGCCAGCGCGGACGCGATGCGCTGCGCCGGCGCGTTGACCAGAAACATGATCTTGCTGATCAATTCTTCCTTCGAGGGCAGCGCCGAAAGCTGCTGAATTTCCGCGATCGAAAGCACGCGCCCTTCGACGATCCCGGCGCGAAACTGGAAGGCCGGAACGTCTTTCGCAATCTTGGTGAGCGCCTTGGCGAGCGAGACCGGGTCGGTCGCCGTGTAGGCTATGGAATTGGTCCCTGTCAGGTTCTTCAGCAGGGGCTCGATCGGCGTGCCGGAAGCGGCGCGCTCGGCCAATGTGTTTTTCACGACCTGGTAATGCCCGCCGGCCTGCTGGACGGCGCGGCGCAGCTTGTTGTCGTCTTCCACCGTGATGCCTTGGAAGGTGGAAAGGATCACGGTCGAAACCGTGGCCAGTTGGTTTTTCAGTTTGTCGAGATCTTCCTGTTTTTCACTGCGCTTTTTCATTTCCAGCTCCGAAATCTCATGCCTTGTTTGTTATGCCACGCCGCGAAATTTCCGCGCCGCCTAAGCCGCTACGGCGGCTTCCACTTCGGTTTCGTCGATCGTCACGCCAGGTCCCATCGTGGACGTCAGCGTGACTTTCTTAACAAACTTGCCTTTGGCCGCCGCGGGCTTGGCCTTAAGGATCGCCCCGATCAGCGCGTGCGCGTTTTCAGCAAGCTTGGAGGCGTCAAAACTGACCTTGCCGATCGGCGAGTGGACGATGCCCTGCTTGTCCACGCGAAACTCCACTTTTCCGGCCTTGATTTCCTTGACCGCTTGCGCGACTTCAAACGTCACCGTGCCGGTTTTCGGATTGGGCATCATGCCGCGCGGGCCGAGCACTTTTCCCAAACGTCCCGCGGAGCGCATCATGTCCGGAGTCGCGATCACCGCGTCGAAATCGGTCCAACCTTCCTGAATCTTCTGGACCATGTCCTCGCCGCCGACGAAATCCGCGCCGGCCTCCTGCGCCTCGCGAACTTTTTCGCCCGAGGCGATCACCAGCACGCGCTTGGCTTTCCCCAGGCCGTGCGGCAGGACCACGGTGCCGCGCACCATCTGGTCCGATTGTTTCGGATCGACGCCGAGGTTGGCGACCAGCTCCACGGTTTCGTCAAACTTGACGAAGTGGGCCTTCTTGATCGCTTCCGCGGCTTCCGCGAGCTTATAAGGACGCGCTTCGATTGTGCCGCGCGCCTTGGTGATGTTCTTTCCAGGCTTTTTAGCCATGGCTTCTCCTACCCTTCCACTTCCAGACCCATGTTGCGCGCCGTACCCATGACGGTGCGCACAGCCGATTCCAGATTCGTGGTGTTCAAGTCCACCAATTTGGTCTTGGCAATCTCCTCGACCTGCTTGCGCGTCACCTTGCCGACTTTGGTGCGATTCGGTTCGGCCGAGCCCTTGACGATTCCCGCCGCGCGCTTGAGCAGCTCGGAAGCCGGAGGCGTCTTGGTGATGAAGGTGAATGTGCGGTCGCTGTAGATCGTGACGAGTGCCGGGATGATCATGCCATCGGGTTCTTTGGCGGTCTTGGCATTGAACTGCTTGACGAAATCCATGATGTTCACGCCCTGCGGACCGAGCGCGGTCCCCACGGGCGGAGCCGGAGTGGCTTTCCCTGCCGGCAATTGCAATTTCACGGTTGCCTGGACTTTCTTTGCCATCGGAGTTCCCCTGCTTCCCCTGCGCGCGGCCCGCCTTCGGCGGGCCCTCGCGAAACTACGCCATCTTTTCCACCTGCACAAAATCGAGTTCGACCGGCGTCGAGCGGCCGAAAATCGTGACGGAAACTTTCAAGGTGTTGCGGTCCGCGTTCACATCGTCGACCACGCCCGTGAAATTGGCGAACGGCCCTTCGATGATGCGCACCTGCTCGTTGCGCTCGAACACCAGCTTGGGCTTCGGCCGGTCCGCGGACGTGGTCACGCGGTGCAGAATATTTTCCACTTCCGTTTCGGAAAGCGGCGTGGGCGTCTCGCCCGAACCGACAAATCCAGTGACGCGCGGCGTGTTGCGGACGACGTGCCAGGTGTAGTCGTCCATGTCCATTTCCACCAAGACGTAGCCGGGATACAGCATGCGCGAGGAAACGACTTTCTTGCCGCCGCGAACTTCCAGCACATCCTCGGTCGGAATCATCATCCGGCCGATCTTGTCCTGCAGCCCGAAGGCCGCCACGCGGCTTTCCAGGCTCTCCTTCACCTTCTTCTCAAATCCCGAATAGGTGTGGATGATGTACCACTGCTTTTCCATGTCCAACAGATACCTCAGTGCGCAAAAAGTTTGATGATGCGCTGGACGAGCCAGCTGACGCCGCTATCCACGCCGAAGAAAAAGACCCCGAAAAACGCGACCGTGACAATCACAACCCAGGTGGTCACAAACACTTCGTGCCGCGTCGGCCAGGTCACCTGGCGCATTTCGACGCGCACTTCGTGCAGAAAACCTCGCCACCGGCGGGGATGCTCCGCGAGGCGGGCGAAAAAGCCCAACATCTCTAGTGGTGAGCCGCGCCCCTCTGTATCATCGGTCTTCAATTTTCCCACCTGCGTGGCCATTGCTCGCTTCTCTCTCCGCCCTCAACCCGTTTCTTGCGCCTACGATCCAGCTTTCGCCATCGCCCGCCAAAGTGGCAGGGGAGGAGGGAT
>JBGQJJ010000120.1:0-6828 GCA_041498955.1 Terriglobia bacterium | reverse complement strand
AGTAATGCTGGTAGTACTCCTTGAGCTGTTCGATGCGGTAGCCCGCCACTTGCTCTTCGGTCGGCGAAATCGTGCCGTAGGGATGCGCGCCAAACAGGACGCGCCGCAAGCGCTCGCTGGCCAGAAAACCGGGCGTGGTGCGCTCGATGCGCAAGCCCTCGACGAGCTGGCGCCGCTCGCGTTCGAATTCGTCCTCGGGAAAGGAAGCCTGCTGCGCCAGCTCCGAGACGAGCCCCAGCAGTTCGTTCGAAAAATCCACAAGTCCGGCGAACGAAATCACGCTGGTGTCCGCGCCAGCGCCCGAAGAAAGATCCGAGCCCATCCGCCTCAGGTCTTCCTCGATTTCGCGGCTGGTGCGCCTTGTCGTGCCCGTGCGAGCCACTGTAGCGGTCATGTCGGCCAAGCCGGGCGCCTTCGCTGCCGTCATTGCGTTGCCGCTGCGGAAGAAAAGCTCTCCGGTAAATTTCGGGATCGTGTGCGATTCCACGAGCACGACTTCGAGACCGTTCGAAAGCGTCTTGTGCACGCGCGGCGGCCAGATTACCGGCCGCGCGGGAGTGAGCGCTGGAATCGCCGAAGGTGATTCCGAACGAGGCGCGGAAGCCATCAGGCCGCCCCTTTCTTCGCCGGCTGGCGAATGGCGATCGAGCGGTTGTGGCGCGTCAAAACTTTGTGCGCTACGGACTGCACGGCCTCCGGAGTAACTTCCAGGAATCCGCCAAGGATTGTGTTCACCAGATTCGGATCGTTGTCAAAGAGAGAGAAACACGCGAGGAGGTGCATCAGCCCGTATCGCGGGATGGAAGCGCCGTGCCCTCCTTCGAGCATGGAAAAATAATTCGACCGGAATTTTACTTTGATCGGTTCCAGTTCCTCGGAGGTAATTCCCTTCTCTTTCATCTCGTCGATAATCTGATCGTAAGCGGCGATGGTCTGGTCCACGGAATATTCGGGCTTGTGCAGAATGCGCGTCACCATGAGCGTCGGGCCGTTGTAGTCGAACAAATCGCCGACGGGATAGTGAATGCCGCCCTCGGCGTCCACCGCGATTTGCTGTTCGAGCACCAGGCGGCGATAGACGCGCCCCGCGCGCCCGCCATGCAGGGCCTGATCGAGCAGGGCCGCGGCGTGCCACTCGGGCGTGAGGCGGCGAGGCGATTGGTAACCGATGGCGACGCCGGGTAGCGTGCCGAATTTTTCCTCGACGATGCCGCGCCGCTCCTCGATTTGCGGAGGCTCGTCAATGTCGGCAGGCGAAGGCTGCGGCCCCGACGGGATGGAGGCAAAATGGCGCTCGGCGAGCCGGATCCCTTCGTCCGTGTCGACGTCTCCGAGGATCAGCAGGACAGCGTTCGAGGGCGCATAATACGTTTTGAAGAATTTCTGGACGTCATCCAAAGTGGCCGCGTCGAGGTCGTCGAAATCGCCGTAAAAATTGTGGGCGTTCGACCAGTTGCGATAGGCAATCGGTGGTAGATCGAGCCAAGGAAAACCGCCGTAGGGCTGATTGAGCACGTTGACGCGCACTTCCTCTTTCACGACGTCGCGCTGGTTGCGCAAATTTTCGTCGTCCACCTTGAGCGCGCGCATGCGGTCGGCCTCCAGCCACAGGACGCGTTCCAGCGCATTCGAGGGCACCGATTCGTAGTAATTGGTGACGTCATAGTGCGTCGAGCCGTTCAACACGCCCCCGGAAGAATTGATCAGCTTGATGTGCACCATTTTGCCGGCGTTCGCCGAGCCTTGAAACATCATGTGTTCGAACAAATGGGCGAAGCCGCTGCGGCCACGAGGCTCGATTCGAAACCCGATATTGTAATAGACCCCCACCGTGGCCACCGGCGCCGTGCGGTCCGGCGAAATGACCACGCGCAGACCATTCGGCAGAGTCGTGCTTTCGATAGGAATGTTCAGTTGCGTCAAGGAGCCCCCAGTGGATGAAATCAAACGCCGCAAAATCCGGCTGCGGCAAATCCGGATTTTTCACGCTTATTTCTTTTTTGAGACCGCGGCCGCGTCGAAGATCCGATCGAGCTGCTTCAACAGGGCGCCAGGCTCTGCGACAAGCACTTCGGCCGATAGGCGCGAAAGCGTCTTGTAGGCCTCCAGATATTCGGGCTCGAAATCCCCAAGGGCCTTGACGTGCCGTTCGATCGTCGAAAAATCTCCCCTCGACAGGGGGCCGGTCCAGGCCGCGAGCGGGCCAACGCTCTCGAAATTATCCAGCGTCTGCCGCGTCAATGGTAACAGGGCGCGCAACGCCTGACGGCGCTTGAACCCCTGCGTCATGAGGAGACGCGTCGCCGTCTCCATGAGGGCCAGGACATAAACGCACGCAAACGACCCAGCCGCATGATACGCCGCCTTGTTTGCTCCCGACAAGCGCACGGCGACGCCATCCATTTGCTGAATCATTTTTCTTGCGACTTGCAATGCGGCTGGACAACCGTCAATCCCAAAGATACATTTCGCAAGGTCCGGGATATTCTGGTTGGAGAAGGTTTGCATCGGATGCATCGATCCCGTGGCCGCGCCCAGATCGGCGAGCGGCTGAAGCACGCTGGAATCGAGGGACCCGTTTGTGTGCAGCACAACTTTCCCGAACCACTCCTTGCCGCCGAGCTGAGCGAGATTTTTCGCCACGCCTTC
The DNA here is from genome assembly GCA_041498955.1 of Terriglobia bacterium. Classification (GTDB taxonomy): domain Bacteria; phylum Acidobacteriota; class Terriglobia; order Acidiferrales; family UBA7541; genus Palsa-360. The sequence goes on along the minus strand of JBGQJJ010000120.1, from coordinate 4,179 downwards.
AATGGTGCTATCCGGCGTGGTAATCAGAATGACTCTCGAATTCAGGACCTGGAGGGTCAGCCCGCCGAGCGGCTGTCCCGCGCCGATGGCACGCACGGCCGCGCGCGCCGTGGAAATGGATCGGCCCGTGACCACGCCCACGCGCCAACCGAGTTCGTGCAAGCGGCGCCCAAGGGCGCGCCCTACGCGCCCCCCGCCGACGATGGATACAGTCTCCGACATCCGCTGTGTTAGCATTCTATAGGCAGCGATTGATTAGCGTTGGACAATTCACCATTGCATACTTTTTGGATTGTACTATTTAGTTTAATATCTTTCCTATGGATTATTCAAGGGATCCGGGCCGGCTTCGGCATGGCCCGCCTGCCGTGGCTTTCCGATGTTCCCCCAATCGCCTCCCCGGAGGCGCCGCTGGTTTCCGTTATTTTCGCCGCGCGCGATGAAGCGGAAAAATTGCCCGCCGCAATCGAAACGCTGCTGGCGCAGGATTATCCCCAGTTTGAGGTCGTTGCCGTCAATGACCGTTCCACGGACCAAACGCCCGCTATCCTACACGAATGTGAGCGTTCGAGTCGAAATCTAATTGTCACGGACATTGCCAGCCTGCCGCCGGGCTGGCTGGGAAAACCGCACGCGCTGGTGGCTGGTTTTGAAAAATCGCGCGGGGATTGGCTGGTGTTCACCGACGCGGACGTCCATTTCGCGCCGGATGTGCTGCGCCGCGCCGTCGCGCTGGCCGCCGAACGCCAGTGGGATCATTTGACGCTGCTCACTTCGGTCGAAATGCGGGGTTTCTGGGAAACGGCGGCGATTTCGTACTTTGGCATCGGTTTTGTTTTTGGCAACGAACCCTGGCTGGCTTCGAATCCTCGCTCGGCGCGATACGTGGGAGTGGGAGCGTTCCAGCTAGTGCGGCGCGCGGCCTACGAAAAAAGCGGCGGGCACGCCCGCCTGCGCATGGACGTGATCGAAGACATGAAACTCGGCAAGTTGATGAAAATGGCTGGCTTCCGATCCGGCGTGGCCGTCGCGCAGGACATGGTGCATGTGCGGTGGCACAGCGGCGTGCACAACGTGATTCGCGGCGTGACGAAAAACATGTTTGCCGCCGTCCACTACAACCCTTTCTTTGCCGTTGCGGCGATGATGCTTTCGGTGACGATGAGCATCCTGCCGTTTTTCGGCCTGGCATTCGCGTCGGGCTGGGCGCGCGGGTTTGCCGGGATCGCGGCCGGTGCAGCGGTCCTGATTCACGCGGCGATGATCTGGTCGACGGACGCTTCGCCGCTCTACGGGCTCACGCATCCGCTCGGCGCGCTGCTCTTTTGCTGGATGATCGGGCGCTCGGCGATCGCGACGCTTTGGCGAGGCGGCGTCGTCTGGCGCGACACTTTCTATCCATTGGATGAACTGCGCAAAGGAATGGTTTGAAGGGCTTGGCGGCGCCGGCGTCCCGCCGGCGATTATGCAAAGTGTGGAGATCAGAAAACCCGCCGGCGGGACGCCGGCGCCACAAAAACCTGTGCCCTTTGCTGAGTCGCTGGCTTGCGTTTCACCGCTCAGATTGGGAGTGAGGTTAAAGGGCTAGACCCGAGTTGGCAAGCTCGCGACTCATGAATTAGCCTTCATGTAAATTTCAGGTTTCTTTGTTACTTTGTCGCCGTAAAGGCCCCGGTCTATCCGCAACTTGATCAGCTAGAAAGGAACTTCAATGACGACTGCCGCTTCCTCGCAAAAACGTGTTTGGCTGGTTCTCATTGTGGTGGTTGTAGTCGCCGGGAGTTTGAGCATCCCGGCAGTAAGAAATGTGGCATTAAAATCTCTGCAATCGCTGCGCATGCAAAAGGTTCAGGCGGTCAACGCGGACTTTTCCCCCTACATTGACGCCAGTTCGAACCCCTCTCTCCACCAGATGGTTACGCAGATGATTTCCGACAAGGTCCAGGTCGAGGTAAACGAAGAGGACCACCCGGCCAGCGATGTGGCCAGCGCGCGCCAAATGGCAGGATTTGACGTGCGATTGCTCGGCGTGCGAAAAGACGCGCCCGTAATCGTTGTTGGCGGGTCACACAAGATCAACGTGGCCGTGGATCGCGCGCGTCTGCAGGCAATCGCCACGGAGGCGGGCCATCCGGAATTGACTTTGCCACAGTCCCTCGACGGCGCAATGGTCGGAGTGCAAGTTCCGCGTTCAGTTCAATTGCAGTACGGAACCTGTCCCGGACCCGCGAACGCAAGCCAAGTCGTCGCGGACAATATCACCGGACCGTCGCCGACGACGACTCAGTATAGCGACTGCGTGCGCCTGCGCGAGGGGCCGACTCCGATCGTCAATGTGCCGGGAGGCCTGGACGTCGGCGGACTCGCGCAAATCGGGCTGGAGACAGCGGGAATGACACCGAGTCAGGCCAGCGATTTCCTCCACACGATCGACTGGAAAGCGACTCTGACGCTATCGGTCCCCCGCTCCCTGCGGGCGTATCAAGGGGTGAAGGTGAACGGGACGAATGGAACTCTCCTCAGCATGGCTGGGAGGCGCGGGCCGGGTTATGCCCTCATCTGGACAAAGGATGGAATAGTTTATTCGCTCACCGGATTCGGAGATTCCAGCCAGGCAGTCGGATTGGCCGATTCGCTGAAATGAACAGGAGCTGACACTGTCCCAGCTGGATAGCTACGCGGTCCAAACGCAAAATTTGCGCAAGGTTTTCGGGGGCAAGGTCGCGGTGCGCGACTTGACCTTGACCGTGCGCCGGGGCGAAATATTTGGCTTCCTCGGACCGAACGGTGCGGGCAAGAGCACCTCGATCAAGATGCTTCTGGGCCTCGCCAAACCTACCAGCGGCGAGGCATTTGTGCTGGGCGCACCTTCCGGCAACGTCGAAGTCCGCCGAAGAATCGGGTTCCTGCCGGAAAATTTCCGCTTTTACGAATGGCTGACGCCCGCCGAACTTCTGCACCTGCACGGGCGTTTGTGCGGCGTTCCCTCGAGCACACTCTCGCAGCGTGTTCCCGCGCTCATCGATTTGGTAGGACTTACGCCTCACATTGATAAGCGTTTGCAGAATTTCTCGAAGGGCATGCTTCAGCGCATCGGACTCGCACAGGCGCTGATTCACGAGCCCGAGGTGATTTTTCTCGACGAGCCGACGTCGGGACTCGATCCCCTGGGGCGCCGCATGGTGCGCGATATCATTCGCACGCAGCGCGACCGGGGAGCCACCGTATTTTTGAATTCGCATCTGCTCAGTGAAATCGAGATTACCTGCGACCAGGTCGTGTTCATCCGCGAGGGCGAGGTGGTGACCAGCCGCGACATGCGAGCGCAGCAGGAAGAAGCGGTGCGCGTGGAGGTACGCGCGCGAAAGCTTTCCACGGAATGCATCTCGGGTCTGGCGCGATGGAGCGAGTCCGTGAAGGTCGACGAGGACCGGCTCACGCTGACAGCGCAATCTAGGGGAACTCTTCCCGATATCTTGCGTTACCTCGTCGCGGCGGGCGCCGATGTCTACCAGTTCACGCCGCAGCGCATGTCGCTCGAAGAGCTGTTCATGAACATCATGGGCGAGGATCGAGGTTTTTGATGGGTGTGTGGATCATGGCCGGCATCACGTTTCGCGAAGCCGCGCGCAAGAAAATCTTGTGGACCGCGCTCCTCGCCGGCGCCGCCTTCCTTCTGGTGTTCGGCATCGGGCTGCATTTTCAGGTCGGCGATTTCCGAAATTCCGCCGTGCCGCCGTTTTTGCGTTACCAGGTCATAAGCGCCATGCTCATGATCGGCCTTTACACCGTGGATCTGCTCGCGGTGGTCATGACCACGCTCACCTCCGTGGACACGATTTCCGGCGAAATCACCTCCGGAACGATTCACGCCATCGCCACCAAACCGCTCGCCCGCTGGCAAATTCTGATTGGCAAATGGTTGGGCTTCGTGGCGATGGCCGGCGTTTATGTTGGAATTACGTTCTGGGGCACGATTGCCGAAGGATATTGGATTGGCGGAGTCATGGCGCAACATCCGGTCCGCGGCTCGCTCCTGGTTTTCCTGGAATGCATCGTCTCATTGTCGGTCACGTTCATGTTCGGCACTTGGTTTTCGACGCTGACCAGCGGCGTCATCACTCTGGGCCTGCTCGGAGTGGCGTTTCTGGGCGGTTGGCTCGAACAAATGAGCGGGTT
>JBGQJJ010000119.1:0-6877 GCA_041498955.1 Terriglobia bacterium | reverse complement strand
TTGGTGGAGGCGGCGTTCTGATTGTTGGTGGCCAGTTCGCGCGCCGTATCCTGCAGATTTTTTTCCAGGCCGCCGAGGTCGTTGGCCAGTTTCTCGCGGTCGTCGGCGAGTTTCCGGCGTTGCGCCGTTCCGGCCTGCGCTCCCATGCCTTGTCCGAAGCCTTGCTGAATGCGGCCCGCCTGGTCGCGCTCTTCCTGAGTGAGGCGGCTGGCCTCATCGGCGAGCGAATCGACTTTGTTCGCCGATTGCTCGTGGCGCATGCTGCCAAGCAGGCCGGTGGCTTCCTTCAAGCGGTCGGCGGCGCGGCGCGCTTCGGCTTCACTTTGCTGGGGAGAGGTTGCGCGGCGCATGTCGTCGGTCGCCTGGCGCAGCCGGTCAAGCGCTTGTTGGACGCGCGGGTCGCCCGACTTTCCTCCCGCGCCCGATTGTCCCGAAGAACCCGAAGAAGAATTGCCCTGGGCGCCGCCCTGCTGCGAACCCGATTGCGAGCCTGATCCGCTCTGGCCGTTGTTGCGGGCCATCTGTTCCATTTGGCGTTGCAGCTCTTCGGCCTGGCGGCGAAGCATTTCCTGCTGCCAGCGCTGCTCCGAGCTTTGCTGGTTGTTGCGTTGCTGCTGGGCCAGCTCTTCCTGGCGGCGCGCAAGCTGATCGAGTTTTTGCAGCGCTTCGTCGATTTCCTTTTGCTGCTGGCTGGCCGAGCCGCCCGCGGTTTGCGCCGTCTCGTATTGATTCTTTTCGGTGTCCAGTTCCAGATCGAAAAGGCTCGCGAGGTCGCGCCCTGCGCCGCCGCCCGCTCCCCCGCCTCCGCCCGAACTGCCGAACGCCACTTGAATCTGGCGGAACGTAGCCTCGGCGCGCAGCAGGTTTTGCAGGGCCTTTTGTTCGCTGGGCAGAGCGTCCTTCCATTTCTGCTGCTGCAATTGCTCCGCGGCCGGACCCATGGCCGCGGCGGCCGCGTTCATGTCTTTCACAAAACTGTTGAATTCCTCGTTTTCCTTCGACAATTCGCGGCTCTGCATGCGTCCCGCGAGCGATTTTGCCTGCTCGCCCAGCTTGGCCTGCACGCCGGAGAGGAATTTGGCGGCGTCGGCCTGTTCCTGCTGGGTTGCTTTCTTGTCGCCCTGATGCTTCCAGGTTTCGGCAATGATTTCTTTTTCGCGCTGGGAGATGTCGTTCTGATCGCCCATGCCGCCGCCACCGCCTCCACCCCCGCCGCCCGCCGCCTGGGATTGCGAGTACTCGCGCTCGAAAGGATCGGCCTGGATGAAGGAAATGTCGGTGCGCGATTCGGAGTGCGCGTCTTTGGCCACTGCATAGAGGCTGACCACGTCGCCCGGCACGGCCTTGAAATCTTCGAGGGAAAGCGTGGTGGAACCGTCGGCCTGCTTGACGCCTTTCTGCTTGAGCAAGTCGACCGTTTGTTCCGGCCCGCCATTCACCGAATAATGCAGCGTCATTTCGGAGACGCCGAATTCGCCGTCAGCTTTCACCGCGACGGTGACTTCCTCGATGGGGCTGGCGCGGTAGTCGTGGCCGGGACGCGCGATGATCACGTTCGGCGGGTCGGCCTTGCGCGCCTCGATGAAGAAGTCGTTCGAGAGGCGCACGGGCTGGCCCTGGTCGAGAGCGGCGACGTGGTACACGCCGTCCTTTTCCATGCGGACCGTGCCCTTGTACACATTACTTTCGCCGCCCGAAAGGCGAATCTGTTTTTCGTCATCGAGCACCAGGATACCGTCCCGCATGGGCTTGTCGGTTTCGACTTCCAAATCGGCGTCCGTGCCTTCGACGGCGCGCAGATCGCCGCCGCGCTCCTCGGTCACATTTTGCAGGTGCGTCCACGAAGGATAGCGATACGTCACGCGTACGTTTTTCACGTTCGGCAGATCGAGCACGCGGATGTTGAAGTGCTTCGAGTCGAGCGGGCCCGCTTCGACGTAATACTCGACGCTTTCCGGGAGCCCCGCGAAAATAAATTGAAAGCCCGGGCCTCCGGCTTGCGGACGCATGGGCACCTGATCCCACTTGGAGGCGCTCTGGTAGCGCGCGTACAATCGCACATTCTGCGTTTGCAGGCCGATGAGCTGCGCCGTCACCATCAGATCGGAATTGCGCCGGACGGAAATATCGCCGGGGACCACCTGAATATCATAAAAGGGAGCCGATCCGCCGTGTGGCGTCGCCGCCCACAACAAGGCGGCTCCTTCGCCAAGATATCCCGGCCCGGCCAGGATCAGCCACACCAGCACGCACAGCGACACCGCGCCGACGCTGAGAAATGTCGCGAGCTTCCGGTCGGGAACAAGGGACTTGGGTTCGGCGTCGCGCGCCACGTTCAGCGTATCGAGGGCCAGCAAGTCGAGAAACGGCTCGCGCTTTTCGACATCGCGCTCCGCAAACGTCACGAGACGCTGCTTGAACTCGGGGAACATTTCCTCGGCCTGGCGGGCGGCGCGGCGCCGGTTGAGCGCAATAAGGGGCAGGGCGATTCCGAACGTCACGGCCAGAACCAGCGCAAACAGCAGCGCTACGCGCGCGCTGGTGATGCTCCACCGGGAGAACGCCAGGGCGTTGGTGATCAGAACGAGGACTACCGTGGCGGTCAGGGCAACCGAAGTGAGGATTGCGGCGCCGCGAAACATCGCGCCCAGGCGCAGGCGTCTCTCCAATTGCTGGATATAGGAGTTGAGCTGGTCGCGAAAGCTCATAAGTCCTCCTGCTGCTGGGCGCCTAGGTACCGGTTCGCAAGCAGGGATTCTGCGAGGACCGCGGCGAATACTAGAAGCATAATATACCACCATAAACGGTAGGGCTGGGTCTGTTCCTGAGCAGAACCTCCGCCCGCGGCCTGCGCGGCTCCCGCGCCCGAATTTCCTCGCCAGAGAGCCAAAACATCGTCCGGGACGACTTCGAGATTGGATTCCCGGCGGTCGGGATTGACGCCGATCACGTCGTGGCGGCCGCTCGCGAGTTGCAACTCGTAAAATCCGGCGCTCGCCAACTGATAGGTCTGCGCCGACGTCGACTCTTTCAACGAGAGCGGCCGATGTCCCTGGGGATCGATCACCTGAACGCCCACGGATTGTTCCTTGGAGCTGCGAAGTTCGAGGAACGAGTCCACCACTCGGGCGCCGCTGCGGCGCTCGGTGCCGGACAGATATAGCGCTGTTTGCTCGACAAACGGCACGAAGATCGGGTGAAGCGGAAAATCATTGGTGAGATTGTCGAAGCCGGATGCGAAGAGCAACACGTTGCCTTCGCCGATTTTCTTTTCCAGCAGCAAAGGCGTCCCGTCGGTCAGGTGAGCGATCACGCGGGCGCCGCCCGGGTCCACGCGGACCGCAAAATAGAATTTCACGCCGGACCAGTGGCCGGCCTTTTCCACGGACGGGTGCGAGGGATCAGCGTCGGCGACATTCAGGTAGCGATCGCTCGTGCGGGAATACTCGCGAGAGTCCAGAATGTTGCCGCCAAAGACGGGAACGCGCGTCGTGTGCGCCGCCGAGGTTCCTTCCGCGATCCACACGCTGCCGCCGCCCTGCACGTATTTCAAGAGCGCGCTTTCAAACGGCGCGGGGACGGAGATTAAGTCCGAAAGGACGACGAACGCGAACTTCGAGAGTGGCTGATTCGCCGCCTCGCCGGCGCTCACCGCGTCGAGAACGAATGCGGACTCCGCGGCCGAGTTCAAGGCCGAGCGGAAATAGAGCGGCGAACGCGAATCGCCGGCGTCGGAAACGAAGAGCGCGCGGCGCGGGTCGGATCGCTCGACGGCGAAAATACTTACGTCATCCGCGGGAAAGGTGTCAGCCGAATCGATCCGCACTTCGCAGCGCGTAAAACCGTAAGGCACGTCAAGCGATTGGAATTCCGCGGTGGCTCGGCCATTCGCGGGCACGGCTACTGATTTAGTGGCGGCGGTCTTGCCATTTACGACGAGCGAAACCGCGCGCGTGGCGGCCGGCGTCCCAAATCCGGCGATGACGGCCTGCACGCGTGCTTTCTTCGGATCCCAAACCTGTCCCGGCGCGTTGACGCTTTCCACCGTCCAATTCGGCACGGCTTCCTTCGCCACCGGGTGCAGCACAAGAGAGACGTTGGCAGGCAGCGCCAGTTCCGAAAAACTTGCGGGCATTGCGGATTTTTGCATGTCGCTGAAAAAGTGCAGCTCGATGGGCGTGGGCACCGACCCCGCAAGCGAACGCACGGCGCGCGCGAGTTCGCCGTAGCTGGCGCGTGAATCTCCCGCTTGCAGGCTCTCGACGGCCGCGCGCAGCGCGCCCGTATCGAGGGACGGCTGCGTCAGTACTTGAATCTGCGAACCAAGCGCCATGACTTGCGCGCGGTCCGCCGGTCTTCGCGAAGACAGCACGGAAAGCGCCTCGCGTCGCGCATCGGGCAGCCGCGTTCCGGCGCGCATGCTGAACGAATTGTCGATGACCAGCAGCTGAAGTTTTTCGCTGTTCATGTTGGCGGCCGTGCGGTTGATGAACGGATTCGCGAACGCCAGGATGAGGAGAAGGAACAACAGTGAGCGCAGCGAGAGCAGAACCAAATAGCGAAGGCGGCGGTGCTTGATCGAACTCTGCGTGCGCCGCTCGAAGAACATCAGCGAGCTGAACGGACGCGGGATGGTCGTGTGTCGCCGCAGCAAATGGACGTAGAACGGCAAAGCCAGCGCCGCGAGGCCCGCCAAAAACCAGGGAGCGAGGAGGCCCATCTAGTTCCTCCTCTGGCGGATCGAGAGATATTCGCGAAGGGCGTCATCGAGCGGCCGGTCGGTCACGAGCAAGTAGTAATCCATTCCGGCGCCACGCGCTTTGTCCCGCAGCGCTTCCACATGCGCGTCAAATTTCTTGCGGTATTCATCGCGCACATATTCCGGCGTGATTTCGATCCGGTCCTGCGTTTCAAGATCGATCAGCGTCGAGGGCTCCCCGATTTCCGGCCGGATTTCCTTGGGATCGAGGACATGAAAGAGCACGACTTCGTTGCCATGAAAACGCAACGGCTCGATCGTTCGTACGATGTTCTCCGGCGAATCGTAAAAATCGGAAATGAAGACGACAATTCCGCGGCGGCGCAGGAACTGCTGAAAATGATGCAGCGGCTTGGCGAAATCGGTTCGGGCATGAGGCTCCGCCTGATCGAGCCCGCTCAACAGGCGATGGAGTTGCCCTTGCCGTGTGGATGGCCGGATGTAGGTGCGAATTTCATCGTCAAAAACGATCAGGCCCGCGGCGTCGCGCTGATTCTGAATCGCGAGATAGAAGAGCGACGCCGCCGTGAAGCGCGCGTAGTCCATCTTGTTCACGGAATGAGAGGAAAATTTCATCGAGTTGCTGGCGTCGAGCAACACGGTGAGAATGCTGTTGGTTTCGCCGCGGTAGCGTTTGAGGTAGGCGCGCTCGGTGCGCGCGAAGACGTTCCAGTCCACGTGGCGCAGGTCGTCGCCGGGCGAATAGGCGCGATATTCGGCGAACTCCTGGCTGAAGCCGAAATCCGGCGAGCGGTGGAGGCCGTTCACGAATCCATCGACCACAGTCTTCGCCACCAAATCCAAACCGGAAATTCCGGCGAGCACCGCGGGATCGAGAAAGCGTTGCAGCATATAGGAGCGGTCTCCAGATTCGGGTTCTTCGTTTGTGTAGCGCTCGCCTTCAGGCGAGCATGTGCTTGGCTCCAAAGTGCCCGCCTGAAGGCGGGCGCTACAACACCGCCGTTTGCTTCAAGCCTTGGACGGCGGCGGCATGTATTCGAGCAATTGCCGCAAAATTTCATCCGAATCGATGCGGTCCGATTCGGCGTGGAAGTTCAATAGGATGCGGTGGCGCAGCACCGGGATTGCCAGCGCGAGGATGTCCTCGTACGCGACGTGGTAGCGGCGATGCGCCAGCGCCCGCGCCTTGGAGGCCAGAACGATGAATTGCGCGGCGCGCACGCTGCCCCCGTAGTTGACGTATTTTTTGACGAAGTCCGGCGCGGCGCCGCTGTTGTGCCGCGTCGCGCGAACCAAATTGACGACGTACTGCGCGAGGGACTCTCCAATCGGCACCATGCGCACGAGCTGCTGGAAATCGAGAATCTCCTCGGCGGAAGTGACGGCCTCGACTTGCGCAACGTGCGTCGTGGTGGTCAAGTCCACCACCTTTATTTCGTCGGCCGCGCTCAAATAATCGAGAATGGTATTGAAGAGAAAGCGGTCGAGTTGCGCCTCGGGCAGCGGGTAAGTGCCTTCGAGCTCGATCGGATTTTGCGTCGCCAGCACGAAGAACGGCGAGGGCAATATGTAGTGATTGCCGCGCACGGTGACGGAGAGTTCCTGCATGGCCTCGAGCATCGCCGATTGCGTTTTCGGCGGCGTGCGGTTGATTTCGTCGGCCAGCACGATGTTGGCGAAGATCGGTCCAGGCACGAAGGTCCAACGCCGGTGCCCCGTCGTGGGGTCTTCCTCAATGATGTCCGTCCCGGTGATGTCCGAGGGCATCAGATCGGGCGTGAACTGGATGCGTTTGAAGGCCAGACCCAGTGTCTGCGCAATCGTGCGCACCATCAGCGTCTTCGCCGTGCCCGGCAAGCCCGTGATCAGGCAATGGCCGCCGACGAAGAGCGAGATGAGGATCTGGTCGAGCACTTCTTCTTGCCCGACGATGACCTGGCGGACCTGGCCGAGAATGTTGTCGCGCACGGTCTGAAAACGTTCAATGCGTTTTTTCAGTTCCGCGGAATCCGGATCGAGCTGTGCGATAGAGGCCATTGTTTATTTCCCTTCGTTGGAATCCTTCAGTTGCAAGAGCAACTTCTGCGCCGGGCGGTAGTCGGGCGCGACTTCGAGCGACGCGAGCACGTGATCCTCGGCCTTGTCCTTCTGTCCCGC
>JBGQJJ010000118.1:0-6974 GCA_041498955.1 Terriglobia bacterium | reverse complement strand
GATCACCGACTTCGGCACGGCAAAAATTCTTCAATTTGGCACGGCGCAGACGGCGCATGTCATGGGGACGCCCTCCTACATGTCGCCGGAACAAGTGAAGGGCAAGCCCGTCGACGGCCGCTCGGACATTTTTTCCCTGGGCGTGATCCTCTACGAATTGATGACCGGGGAAAAGCCATTTCCCGGACAAAACATCACCACGGTCATCTACAAAATTATCAACGAAGAACCGATCCCGCCCAGGTCGCTCGATTCTTCCATCCACCCGGGTCTCTCGGCCGTAATTTCTCGGGCTCTGGCGAAGGACCCCGCTGCGCGGTATCAAAGCTGCCATGAATTGCTCAACGCATTGAAGAGTTACCACGAAATGATGGGCCCTGACGTAACGGTGAGAATGGCGCCAGTCACTTCGCACCCTGCGCCGCAAGGGAACCGCCCTGCGGCTCAACCGCCCCGAATAGCCGCCGTTCCGGTCAATGCACCCTCCAATGAGCCGGACCCTTCCGCCCAATTCATGTTACCGGTTGGAATTGAGGAGGAAGCCCCGAAAAAGTCAGGCAGACTGCTGCTCATCCTCTTTTTGCTTGGGGTCATCGGGTATTCGGGATATCGCGTTTACCCTCCGCTGGTGGATTTGTGGCAGCGCGCCCGTGAACCGGCGGAAGCGCCGGCAGTTCCGCCTAAGGCGGAACCCGAGGCGCAGACGTCGAACCCTGAAAGCTCCAATGCGAAGACGGATGCTCAATCCAACGATGCGTCGCAGGCTGCGGCGCCGGCGCCAACAGGCGTCGCCGAGCCAGTGGAAAATTCCGCCCCGAAGGCTGCGTCGCAGCCAACGGCCGTGCCCGCCGCTACCGCAAAAGCTCCCGAGCCTGCTCCGGCTACAGCCGGCAGCGCGGAGAAACCCATTGCGGCGCAAAAACCAGCGCTCCCCGCAGGGCCTTCCCCGGCGCATATTTTCGAATCGAAATTGCGTGCCGAGTTAAATGGTCAGCCGCTCGCTGACAAAGTAAAAATTCAAACTACGGCGAATGCTCTCACTCTTTCGGGCTCTCTGACCCTCGCCGAACACCGCGAACTGTTAGACCACCTGCGCGCGGTTCCTGCCGGGGTCCGAGTGATTGACGACATCGATTTGACCGAAAACCCGAAAGCAACTGCCGCGCCTGCTTCGGCCGGCTGGATTTGGGTGCGATCTACTCCCCCGGGAGCAAGAATTCTTGTGGACGGGGCGGAGACTGGCTTTCGCACGCCGGCGCGATTGGAATTGCAGGTGGGAGAACACGAGGTCCGTTTAGTGCTCCGAGGATTTGGGACCGCCCACAGAAGTTTGGTGGTGAATCAGGGCCAAACCATGCAATTTACTGAAACTCTACCAACAGAATAAGCCTATATATGTGTTGTGTTTACAGATATCCATATCCTTTCGGGAAAAAGGCTCGACGTGGGAGAAGAGCACCATAGTTTTGCTATAGACCTACTTCCCTCCCTTGTACCAATTCTATCCACCTCTTTCCCGCGGGTTAATTCTTAGGCATCCGAGGGTCAGCAATTCCCTGTATTTCAATGACCTAGAGGCGCATCCTGACGGCAGGCGACTTGCTCTTATTTTAGGAAGACCCGTATGCCCAGTCGCATAAGATGCTTTAGAACCACCGCCTCTCCGAACCTGAGAATGCCGGCATGTGACTGGTCCAGCGACTCTGCGGTTTTTAGCAAGGGACCGTCTTCAGAATGAAAGTCCTCGACAATTCGAAGGCTCAACCCAAAGAGGATGTTCCGGTTGTCAGCGCCATACCGGCCTCTTCGCGTAGGCCGGAAACTGTCCGTGCCGATGTGGTTCCTGTTCGCCCGGCATTTTCCAATGCCGAGACCGCTGTAATTTTTTTCCTCCGGCAATTCCGAGTTTTATTGGGCGCGGCCCGCCTGTACCAGCGAAATCATCCGCGACTGATGGAAATCCTCGCTTCCACGGAGCAGCAGTTGCGGATCGCGCTGGCGGCGCGGTCTCCCCTGGTGGTCGCCGTGGAAAGGAATGGAATACTCCTGTCCCGCCAGGAAGGCAGCGCCGCCGAGCTGCTGCATGACCCGCGCGGCGAACTACGGGCGCTGGCGGAAGAACTTCTGCGCGGCGGCATCTGCTCGTTCCTCTTCACCCATCCCATCAACGTGGGCGAATTGGATTTATTGGCGCAGGAAATCAGCCAGGTTCCGCGCAGCGCCACTCCCGGCGACACGGCATCGCGAAAATTGTGGGACAACTGGATCAAGAATCGGGGCATTGTCGGGATTCGCATCAATATCCCGACCGAGCGGCGCGATTCCCTGCTGCTGGCAAGCTTAATGTCCGCGGTGCTGGCTTACGACAATGCGGCGCAACATTCCTCCTACTCTCGCGCCGCCCGGACGATGCCGGAGGCGAGCTTCGAGCAGATTGCCGCCACTTTGCGCGTATTGGCAAAACTGGCGCCGCCCAACGATCCGGAAATGCAACCGTCCACGGAAGATGTTGCGCGGCGTTTTCATTCCGTGGTGTCCGGAAGCGAACCGTCCTCCATCTCCCTGATTGTGTACGGCGTCTCCAACGTAAAACCGCGCGAAGGCGAAACACTGGAACCATATGTGGAGAGGCTGACCGATGAATTGGTGCTGGCATTCGTGAAGCAGGAGTTCCTCTCCGGCCGGACAACTCCGGAGGGGCTGGTCCCTTTGCTCGTCCGCCTGGACCAGGAACGCGGCCAAGCGGACAACACGGGAGCCAGCCGGTTTGGCGGGTCGCAGCATGACGAATTGCGCGTGTCGCTTCTCTGCGAAAAATTCTGGAATGCGCAGCCCGCCCGAGTGAAAGCGAAAACGCTGCGCAGCCGCGACGCCTGGTGCGTGCCTGCGGCCGTGGTGGCTCGCTACCTCGAACCGCTGGCCGTAGCCGCCGAAAAAAAGAAAGCCGATGCGGCGGCACGCGAAGGCCGGGCAGTGCTGATGGCGTATGCGCGGTGCCTGGAATCGGAAGAAAGCAAGGCGCGGCGCGCCGTGGCCGCGGGTCTCGCGGAAATCGCGCCGCAACTGGAACGGTTGTGGCCTCATTCCTCTGCGCCTGATTTCGGGCGATGGATTGTGCAGGCCCTGCTGCTGGAAACTTCGCCGGGGATCGCGGGATTGCTCTCCGCGGTGGCCGAGAAGCTGGCGCGAACTTCCCTGTTGAAGCGCGAATACGCCGAATTCGAGCGCATCCTCGAAGCCCTCGAGGCTGCGCCGCGGGACGATGAACACGCGCACATTTCGACCCTCGTCGGCCGCGTTCTCAATGACGACCAGTGGCTCTATCTTGTGGACGATGCCCTTACCGGCCAGCCGCTCAACCCGGTCATCCCACGATTGCTCAAGAGGTGCCCGGACCGCCTGATCGACCGGCTGGGCCTGCTGCTGACCGCGGTGAACGGATTGAATTCCCTTCCCGCGATGGTGCGCTTGATTCACGGAACGGGCGAGCCGGTGCTCGGCGCGCTGGAAACTCGATTGTACGAAGCGCGGCGGCAGCGCGTCGCGACCGCAATTCATCTGCTTGCTTCCGCGGATCCGAAACGCCTGGCCGGTGCGTTGCCCCGGGGGCTGGCGAGCTGGGAATGGAGTTTGCAGGACCTGGCCGCGACCGAACTCATGAAGTGGACGAATCCGCCGGTGGTAGCCGCGACGGCGCAAGCGTTTCTCGCAACTCTATCAGAAGCGCACTCGATGGTCGTGCCCTGCATGATCGATCATCTTGGAATTGCGCACGAAACGGCGGCGGTTCCAACGCTGCTACTGATTGCCGAGGGCGAGCATCAATCGCTGCGGGACATTTATTTCCGGATCAAGGCCGTCGAAGCCCTCGGCAGGATGCGCGTGCCGGAAGCGGCCCCTGCGTTGCTGCGGATGGTAAGGGAGCGCAACGGCCTGGCCCACGAAGAACCGGCCGCGCTGCGTTCGGCGGCCGAAGAAGCGCTTGGCCTGCTCGAAAACCGTCCCTCCTCGGCGCGCTCTCGAATTGCGGAAAGCGCGCGCACGAAATCCAGCTTGGCCCACACCCGGCCTCGCCGTTACCTTCGAGTGCGCCTACAGCCAGCCTTGCAAGCGAACATCACTGGAACGCGCAGCGGGGCCGCGCGCGTTCGCGTCCTCGCGCTCGGCGGAGCGTTTCTGGAAACCGATCAGCGCCTGGCGGTCGGCGACTCCATGCAACTGGAAATTCGGACCGGACTTCGCAAGCTCCAAGCCACCGCCGTGGTGCGCAACATTGCGGCGTATGGCGCCGGCGTTGAATTCGTCCACATGAAGCCGCGCGACCGCGAACGCTTGCGGCGCCTCATCACGCAACTGCTCAAGTAGAATTCACTAGCCCTGATTTCCCTCGACCATCTTGAGCGGCGGGTTTGGGTGTTTCGTAGCGCCGGCGTCTCGCCGGCAATTTTTCTGCTCTCTACACAGCGCAAAAAAAAGCCGGCGGGACGCCGGCGCTACAACTTCCATCACTATTCCTCGGAACTGGGGGTGGAGAGCAACGGGCGAGGAAACGTCTCGACGGGATCTACTTGTGGAACGTCCGCGCTGCCGACGCCCATCTCCCTAAACTTGCGGGCGGACGGGATCAGGCGGCTGTCAAAGGAGGCCACGGCATTGTTGTACGCTCTGCTGGCGCGTTCCAAACCCTTGGCGATTTCAGAAAGATGCTCGGCGAACTTCACCACGCGGTCGTACAATTCCTTGCCCAAATCCTTGATGCGCTCGGCATTTTCGGCAACGAGTTGCTGTTTCCACCCATAAGCAACCGCCCTCAAGAGCGCAATGAGCGTGGTCGGGCTGGCGAGAACAACGCGTTTATCAATGGCGTCTTCGATAAGGGTGCGGTCCTGCTCGAGCGCGGCGCTGAAAAAGGATTCTCCGGGAACAAAAAGAACGACGAATTCTGGCGTGGGTTCAAATTGCTTCCAGTATTCCTTCCCCGACAGGCCTTTGATGTGATCGCGGACCAGGCTGGCATGTTGAATCATGGCTTCGTGGTATTCCGCGTCCGAGTGCGCGCTGACCGCTTTGAAAAAGGCGTGCAGTGGGACTTTCACATCCACGACGATTTGCGTGCCGCCCGGTAGATGGACGATCAGATCGGGGCGCAAGCGGCCTTCTTCCGTGTCGACCGATTGTTGTTCGAAGAAATCACAGTGCGGGGACATGCCAGCCAACTCCACGACGCGCCGCAACGTCAATTCGCCCCACTTCCCTTTGACCTGAGGCTGCTTAAGCGAGTTGACCAGGCTACCCGTTTCCTCCCGCAATTCCTTGCTGGTCGTGGCCAGCAGTTGCACCTCGCTGCGAAGGCTGCCGTACGCTTCCTGTCTTGCGGACTCAACGCGGGAGACTTCCGAGCGAAGATCTTTTAGGGCCGTTTCCAGCGGGTCCACCATGGACTGAATTGCAAGCTTGCGGTGCTCCAGATCCCCTTCGGCTTCCTTCTGAAGGGAATCGAACTTGGCCTTGGCGAGCTCGATGAACTGGTCGCTGCTGGCTTTAAGTGCCTCGCCTGCCAGGGATTGAAAAGCTTCTCTCAACTTCGCTTGGGCGTCATCGAGCAAACGTCTCTGTTCAATGAGATTCGACCGTTGCGACTCGGCGTCTTTCTCCGCTGTGGCGCGCAGTTTCTGTTCCTCTTCAATTCTTTTCTGCGAAACTCGCAAATCTTGTTGCAATGCATCGTTTTGTTTTTTTAACTCTTGAGCCGTGCCATCCAGACCTGCCGCTCGTCTCTCCAGTTCCAGCCGCGAGGCGCCCGCCGAAGAATTCGCCCACGCCCACGCCACTGCAAAACCTGCCGCGAGACATACGATGGCAACCAGTATTCCGATTCCTGTCATGAATGCGCCTTGAGCGAAGGACCTAGCGAAACTGCACAGCTGAGGACGAGATTCTACCATGCCGGGCTCTGCGGTCATCTCGTCGCTAGAGGCTGGCGTCCGTCAGTGGAAATGAGCTTCGCCGTAACCAAATAGTTTCCACCCGTCACAAACCTTACGTCTACCGGCGCGACATTGTCATCGCCGCCCGACGTCTTGAGGCGCTGAACGTTTCCCTTGGAGAGTTGGATCACTCCCGGCGATCCGTTTCGGACTTCCAGGATGAGAGGCTCCGTTGTGCCATGCGCATGCACAATGAGTTTTCCGCTGGAGCCGGCATTCACCGCTTCCGGTGGGCCGCTGAATTCGAGCAGCACGCCTGAGACCGGATAATGGCCCGCGTCGATTCCAGCCACTGTGACGCGAAGGGTGACGTTTCCGACGGGGACGCGCGGGCCTGGAAGCACGACGAGCGAAACCGGAGAGGATGCCACGACGAGGCATGGATCGTCATTTAGAAAAACGTGATTCGAATCCGCCGCGCCTCGGAAGCCGGAGCCTTCCACAGTAAACCGGTCGTGGATGGCCAAGGTGTGCGGGTAGGAATCTACTTTGACCGCTCCCGGGGTGCCTCCGGACCCCCCATGTGGTGCGGGATCTTCGGGGGCCACCACCGTCGCGGATGCGGTGACTCCCTGGCCGGAAGCTTTGGCAACCAGTGTGCCGGGCTGATCGGGCGCCTGAAACATGGCACGGCCCGTCAGATCGGTCGTGACTTTCTGGCCCCCCGAGAGTTCCACGGCGATATTGGGCAAGAGTCGGCCCTGGGAGTCGAGGACCGCGAGCGTGCCCTGCGCGCCTGCAACCACTTTTGGGGGCAGGATAATCAAGCGCGGGGCAGGAGAAGCATGTGGCTTCGGTTGCTGTTGGGCTGCAGCGAGCGCAGCGCACGCGCCTAGGAGAAGGGTGAAAGCCAGGCAGCGGCCTGGCACTTTATGGCGAACCCACGCGCGCACCATGGCAAGGATTCTACCGCGGCAGGGGTAAGAGAGCGAAATCGGCGGACAGGCCGGAGGATTCGTTGGAGAGCGCTGTGTGCCGCCCCTGCCG
>JBGQJJ010000117.1:0-6990 GCA_041498955.1 Terriglobia bacterium | reverse complement strand
GGACGCCTGCTACGTCCGTGAGATAAATCAGCCGGTCGGCATGAATGTATTCGGCGCACGCGGCCGCCATGTGATCGGCGTTAATATTGTAGAGTTCGCCGTCAGCGCCCAGGCCCATGCATGACGCCACGGGCACCACGCCCGCCTTCCAAAACGATTCGAGGATTTCCAGGTTCACTCCGGTCAAGTAACCGACGAAACCCAGACCGCCGATCACTTCGTCGTGCATCATCGGCTCGGCCAGGAAGCATCCGGCATCGGACGCGCAAAGGCCGACAGCGGGCTGTCCCGCGGAGGAAATGGCGCCGGCCAGGCGCTTGTTCAGCAGGCCGCCGAGCACCATCACGGCAACGTCGCGCGTTTCGCGATCCGTCACGCGCAGCCCGTTGATGAACTTGCTTTCAATTCCCAAGCGCTTGAGCGTGGCGGTGAAAATCTTTCCGCCGCCATGCACCACCAGAATTTCATGGCCCTGGTGGGCAAGCTGCGCCACCTGACGCGCCAGCGTTTCCATCGCCGCCGCATCATCGAGTAGTGCTCCCGCAACTTTGACGACCAATTTCATCGCAGTCCTGTAGCCTCCGCAATTCCCATCATCAAGTTCATGTTCTGTACGGCCTGGCCTGCGGCGCCCTTGCCCAGATTGTCGAGACAACTCACGACCGCGAGGCGCCGCCCCGCGGGATCGAGCGCAAATCCGATATCGCAAAAATTCGTGTGCGCCACATGCTGCAGCTCCGGCAACTTTCCGGCGGGCCAAAGGCGCATCATGGGGCGGTCCGCATAGAACGCGCGGTAGAGCGATTCGACTTCCTCCGCCGTATGCGGCTCGGCAAACCACACGTAAAGAGTGGAGAGAATGCCGCGCGCCACCGGCAGCAGGTGCGTCGTGAAGACGATGTCTTCGCTCGCGATGCCCGTGTGGTCGGTCACTTCCGGCGTGTGCCGGTGCGAGAACAGGCCATAGGCGCGGAAGTTCTCGTCCACTTCGGCGAAGTGCAGTTCCTTCTTCGGTTCCTTGCCCGCGCCCGTCGCGCCGGACTTGCAATCGGCGACAATGCCGCGCTCGGACGCGATCCAGCCGGATTCCACCAGCGGCCGCAGCCCGAGAATCACGCTCGTCGGGTAGCAGCCGGGATTGGCGACGAGGCGCGCGTCCGGCAATTGATTGGCATAAAGCTCCGGCAAACCGTACACGGCCTCTTCCGCCAGATTCTTCGGCGGCGCAGGCAATTTGTACCACTGCGCGAACGTTTCCGGATTGTGGAAGCGGAACGCGCCGCTCAGGTCCACGACGCGCAGACCCTCGTTTAAAAGTTGCGGCACGATTTCCAGCGAAGCTTCGTGCGGCGTCGCCAGAAACACCGTGCCCGCTCCGCTCGCGGCCACGGCATCGACCGAAAACGTCTTGCACGGCGCTTCGCCCCAGCCGCGCAGATGCGGGAAGATTTCGGTGAGGCACTTCACGTGCGCCGAGCTCTCGCGCAGATAGAAGGTTGGCTTTTGAATTTTCGGGTGCCGGAGGAGAAGCTGGGCCAGCTCGAAACCTGCATAGCCCGTCGCTCCGACTACGGCGACCCGTTGCGGGTCGTTCATCGGAGTAGATCCTCCATGCGTTTCTGGACGGCGGCGCGCGCCTGGCGCGACGGTGTGATCACCACGACGGTGTCGTCCCCGGCGATGGTGCCGGCCACTTCCTTGAATTTTTCGGCGTCCAGCGCCGCGGCGAGCGGTTGCGCTCCCGAGGGCGGCGTCTTCAGCACCAGCAGGTTAAAGGCGGGGCGCACATCCACGAGAAATTCCCGAAGGGCGCGGGCGAGCGGCGGCATCGGCGCCGCGGCTTCGTTGCCGTTCGTCAGCGGCTTGTAGCCCGCAGCGGTCTTGACCAGTTTCAGCTCGGACATGTCCCGGGAAAGCGTCCCCTGCGTCACGCGGACCTTCATGTGCGACAGCCTGCGCCGCAGTTCGTCCTGGCTCGAAATGGGTTCGCTTGAGACCAATTTCAGGATCTGTCCTTGCCGGAACCGCTTGTGTACGTTCAGTGCCATGGTCGACTTAAGTTTATGCACCCACTTGCATAATTATGCGCGGTCGTCCGGACCCCTGTCAATTCTTTTTTAGTATTTTTATAGTTTTTTCTGGTTCGAACTAGATGTGTCGGAGGGATGCGCGATGCTTTGTGGCGCCGGCGTCTCGCCGGCGATTTTGCAACGTGTTGCGATTCGAAAAACCGCCGGCGGGACGCCGGCGCCACGAAAAGCCAGCGTTCTTTGCCGGTTCGCTGGCTTACAATTCACCGGCCATCATGGTGGTGGGGAATAGAGTGCAAATCTCCGGAATGGGTAGCACTGCTTCCTTGCGAGTTGAGACGCGGGGAATCGCGGTGTTATTCTCCAAACCATGAACGATGTTCCCGCCCGCGAAATGGCCGGCGCTTCTCCGGAGGCGCAGCATCGGGCGCTGTTGGAGGTGGCCGAAGCGATCTCCCAGCACCGCGACCTCGGCGAACTGTTCCACGAACTTGCCGCGCGCCTGCATCGCGTAGTGAATTTCGAATACCTGAACCTGATCCTCCATGATCCCGCGCGCAACGTCATGCGCCTGCACATCCTCGAGTCCGAAATGCCCCGGAAAACACGCCTGGGGACCGAATTCCAGGTCGGCCAAACGCCTTCCGGTTGGGTCTGGGAAACGCAGCAGCCTTTCATCCTGGATGACTTGGAAAAGGAAACACCATTCGCGGCCTTGCTGCAAACGATGCGGGAGAACGGAGTGAAATCGGTTTGCTCGCTGCCGCTGACCACGGCGCAGCGGCGGCTGGGCGTCATGAGTTTTGGGCGGAGCACGACGCACCAGCACACCGAGAGCGAGATTGCGTTCCTCCAGCAGGTGGCGCGCCAAGTCGCGGTCGCCGTCGACAACGTGCTGAATTTCGAGAGCGCGCAGGCCTACCAGCGGCAACTGGCGCGGGAGCGCGACCGCCTGCGTGTGCTCCTTGAGGTAAATAACGCGGTGGTTTCGCAACTCGACCTTCACGACCTTTTGAGCGCCATCGCCGCGTCCCTTCGCCGCGTGATTCATCACGAATACACGAGTCTCGCCTTATTCGAGTCCGCGACGAATCAAATGCGCGTCATGGCGCTCGATTTCCCGCAGGGGAAAGGACTGATCCACGAGGAGATGATCGTTCCCCTCGACGGCTCGATCGCCGGGAAAGCGTTTCGCAGCCGCCAGCCGCTCGTTCTGGACCGCGCCGGCATGGAAGAGTTTAAGTCGCCGACCTCGCGCATGATGCAGGACGAAGGCGTGCGAAGCGTCCTCAGCATGCCGCTCATCAGCCACAATCGCGTTCTCGGCACCATCAGCCTCGCGAGTCTTCGCGACGCGGCGTTCCAGCAGGGCGACGTCGATCTCTTGTTTCAGGTCTCCGACCAGGTAGCCATCGCCGTGGAAAACGCGCTCGCCTTTCAGGAAATCGCCGTACTCAAAAACAAACTGGCGCAGGAAAAACTCTACCTCGAAGACGAAATCCGGTCGGAAATGAATTTCGATGAAATCGTCGGCGAATGTCCTTCGCTGCGCAACGTGCTCAAGCAAGTGGAGACCGTTGCGCCGACCGACTCGACCGTGCTCATCACCGGCGAAACCGGCACGGGAAAAGAACTGATCGCTCGAGCAATTCACAATTTGAGCCCGCGCCGCGAACGCACGTTTGTCAAAGTCAATTGCGCCGCGATTCCCACGGGCCTCCTTGAATCGGAATTGTTTGGGCACGAGCGGGGCGCCTTCACGGGAGCGATCGCGCAGCGGATTGGCCGGTTCGAACTCGCTCACGGCGGCACGATTTTTCTCGATGAAGTTGGAGATATTCCGCTGGAGTTGCAGCCCAAGCTCCTGCGCGTCCTTCAGGAACAGGAGTTTGAACGATTGGGCGGCACGCACACCATTCGCGTCGACGTCCGCCTGGTGGCCGCCACGAATCGCGACCTGGGCGAGATGGTCGCCGCGCGCGCTTTCCGCAGTGATCTGTATTACCGGTTGCGCGTGTTCCCGCTTCTGATGCCGCCGTTGCGCGAACGCCAGGAGGATATTCCCGCGCTGGTTCGGTACTTTGTGGAGAAGCACGCGCGCCGCATGAACCGCGCCGTGGAAACGATTCCCGCCGAAACGCTGGACCTGCTGGTGCGTTACCCGTGGCCCGGAAATATCCGCGAACTGGAAAACCTGATCGAGCGCGCTGTGATCGTCTCTCCCGGGCCTGTGCTCCGCGTACCGCTTACCGAGCTGAAGCCTCCAACCGAACCCGTGGCAGACAACCTCACCCTGCGCGCCGCCGAGCGCGATCACATCGTCAGAGCTCTCGAGGCGACCAATTGGGTGCTGGCAGGCCCTCGGGGCGCCGCCGCGAGACTGGGGATGAAACGAACGACGTTACAATCCAAGATGCGTAAATTGGGAGTGGTGAGAGGCCGCTAGGCCTAGTTGACTCCGCGGTCTGCCTATATTTGGGCACGTGCCCAAATATCGGCATACACGAATCCACCCTGTACTTATAATTTTCTCATCCAGATCGCTTAACTATACGTAATACATTGTAAATAAGTGGTTTAATTTTTGTGATTTCATTTCGGCACATTGGGCTTCTAACTGCAGGGTATGCTACGGTATAATTTGTTTGGTTTGGGGTTGAAAGTAGCGGCGATGCTCAAAGTAACGATCAAGCAAGCAGACTCGGCTGAAACCTGGGAGCTCGAGGGGAAACTCTCGGGCGATTGGGTCAAGGAGCTGGAGCGCTGCTGGAAGGAGCGGTCGTCGCCTGCTGGCGTTTCGTTGCAGGTTCACCTGAAAGCGGTGAGCTACATTGATGGTGCGGGGAAACGATTGCTAACTGAGATGCATGAGCGCGGAGTTGAGATCAGAGGGTGCGGTTGCATGACCAAGGGGGTTGTGGAGGAGATCACACGGCACGCGAGCCCCAATTAGTACTGCCGGTTCGCTTTTCCACATGGCGGGTTGGGAATCAGTTTCACAACGGCTGCAGGAGCCAGAACTAATCAAGCTTTTTGCGTTTGCATTTCTAATTGTGCCGATCAATGGAATGGTGAATTGAGGGGTGAAGCGAAGAAGGGCGAGGCCGCAGAAACCGGCGGCCAGCGGCAACTAAACGCGAGCCATGGCGTCCAATCCTTTAGAGGAGATATTTTAATCGCGGTTCAACGTAATAGAAGTTAGGAAGGGCAAACCATTCATACGCTCCATATATTCCGCAGAGGGGGAATACGACCATGAATCAGGAAAGCCATCATCCAACCGGCGAACGCCTTGCAGAACCCACCATGGAGGGGCAGAGCGAGGAACAGCTCATAGAACGAGGGTTGAACGGCGACGCGCGCGCTCTGGACGCCTTGTTCGCGCGCAACACGCGGGCTCTGTATCAGACCGCGCTGCGCGTGCTCGGCAATCCGGAGGACGCCGAAGAAGCTTTGCAGGAAGGTCTGCTTTCCGCCTATCGCAATCTTCCGAGGTTCGAGAGGAGATCGCAATTTTCCACGTGGCTGACGCGGATTGTGATCAACGCGGCTCTGATGCGGCGGCGCAGCAAACGCGCCCGGCCCGCCGTGTCGCTGGATGAGTTTGTTTCCGAGGGGGAACTTCCGCTGGCAGAACGCTTTGCCGATGACGGCCCGAATCCCGAGCAGCTCTACGCGGGGACCGAACTCGGCGATCGGATGAACAAGAAACTCGCGGAAATTTCTCCGCTGCTGCGAAAGGCATTTTGGCTGCGGGAAATTGAAGGGTTATCCGCGGAGGAAGCGGCGCAGGTGCTCGGCGTTTCGCGCAACACGCTCAAGGCGCGGTTGTGGCGGGCGCGGCAGGAACTGGCTGCGCGGCTGGGGCTTTCGCTCGACACCAATCTGGCGCCTGCTACTTAGCGAGTATTCTGCATTTTGATGGCGCAGACTTCAGCCTTCGGGGTTAGTCCTTGCATGGACCAAACCCCACAGGCTGAAGCGTGTGCTACTTCAGCGTTTCCAAGACTTCTCCAGTGGCTTTTTCGATGTCGGCGTGGAGGCTGTTGCCGTGGGCGTCCATCGTGACGATGGCGGCGAAATTTTTCACGCGCAGGCGCCACATCGCTTCGGGGATGCCGAATTCCATCAGTTCGACGCCCAGAACTTTTTCCACGGTACGCGCGTAATACTGCGCTGCGCCGCCGATCGCGTTTAAATAAACGGCGCCAAATTCTTTCAGCGCGGCCGATGTTTTCGCGCCCATCCCACCCTTGCCGATCACGGCGCGCACTCCATATTTCTTGATCACGTCGGCCTGATAAGGCTCTTCGCGAATGCTGGTCGTGGGGCCCGCGGCTTTGACCTTCCACTCGTTGCCCTGTTTCAGCATCACCGGACCGCAGTGATAGAGCACGGCGCCGTTCAAGTCCACGGGCGGAGGATTTTTCATGAGGTAGGCGTGCACGTTGTCGCGGCCGGTGTACATCTCGCCGTTGACGAGCACGAGATCGCCCACTTTCAGCGCGCGCACTTGCGCTTCCGTCAGCGGCGCGGTCAGCACGACTTCTCGCCCAGTCAATTTGAAGCCGGAGCCGCGCGCCATGCGCTCCACGGGCCGCGAAGGATCGCGATACAGCCAATCGGTGATCGCGCCCGTTTCTGCATCGAGGCGCACGCCCAGCCGGCGAAAGGCCCAGCACTCGTACGCCACCGAAACGAAGAAACTCGCCGGCAAGCGATTGGCCGCCATGATCTTGCAGCCGATGAGGGACGATTTCCCGCCGAAGCCCATCGCGCCGACGCCTAGCTTGTTGGCTTCGTCCATGATTTCCGTTTCGAGCTTGGCCAGAGTTGGATTGGGATTCACGTCGTCGAGAGTTCGGAAGAGTTGTCCTTTAGCCAGATCGTAGCCGTGCGCGCGGTCACTGCCGACGCAGACGCCGAGGGCGCCCGGCGCGCAGCCTTGCCCTTGCGCCTG
>JBGQJJ010000116.1:0-7004 GCA_041498955.1 Terriglobia bacterium | reverse complement strand
CTTCATCGCCACCTGGCGATGAAGGATTTTATCGTTGGATTTTTCGGCTGGTTCGTGCTGATGGGGAAAAACGGAATTCGTCACGGCGATTGGGTGGAAATCAACGGCGTGAGCGGCGAAGTCGTCGAAATCGGACTGTTCCATACCGTGGTGCTCGAAACCGGCAACTGGAACGATGCCGGGCATCCCACAGGACGCCGCGTGACGTTCGTCAACAGCTACGCCATCGAGGGACACTACTTCAATTTTTCCACGTCCGGACAATGGCTCTGGGACGAATTGCAGCTGGCCCTGCCGGTGGATCGGGACCCGTATCCCATCGCGGAAGAGATTCAGAAGATCGTGGAGAAGGAAACCGAAGCGAACGCGCATCTTGCCGAACAGGAATGGCAACAGATGGGAACCGCTCGCGGAGTTCACCCGTTTTCCGCCGGCCCCGCGATCAGCGTTCGCCCGGCCAACCTCGGATATGAAATTGCGGTGCGCTACGTGACCCGCGCCAACGAGCGTCACCAGCAGCGGAGCAAGCTTTATTATGCGATCGTCGAGTTGCTCCGCCGAGAAAATATTCCTCAGCCCGCAGCGTCAATTGCGCCGCCCGGCGCACCCTCGGCTGCCGCAGCAACTTAGTGGGACGGGCTTCAGCCTGTCGCCTTCCGGTGAATCTGCAGTATGGAAACCCGACAGGCTTGAAGCCTGTCCCGCTAGTGCGCGTTCAACTCTTGCGCGTATTGCTGGCCGTGCTGCCCAATGCTACGATGGCTCCTTCCATGGACCAGCA
This sequence comes from Terriglobia bacterium, assembly GCA_041498955.1. Classification (GTDB taxonomy): domain Bacteria; phylum Acidobacteriota; class Terriglobia; order Acidiferrales; family UBA7541; genus Palsa-360. The sequence continues at coordinate 6,223 of JBGQJJ010000116.1, read as the reverse complement.
TGTTCTTTCCCGCCCGCGCATCGGCGTACCGTGGCGCACCGCCGCGGAAGAAGCCGCGAACCAGCGCGCCAAAATCAACAAATACCTGCATGCCGTGGAAAGCGCGGGCGGCGAAGCGGTGCTGCTTTCTCTCACCTCGGGAGCCGATGTCTTGAAACGCGAAGCGGAAAATCTGGACGCGTTTTTGCTGACAGGGAGCCCGGCGGATGTCAATCCGGCGCACTTTGGCGCGAGGCGCCATCCTGCCACTGCCGATGTCGACTCCGCTCGCGAGCAAACCGATTTCGCTCTGCTCGAACATGCGCTGGCCGCGGGCAAACCCGTGCTCGCAATCTGCTACGGCATTCAGTCGCTGAACGTTTTTCTCGGCGGCAGCCTTGTCCAGGACATTCCGACCGAACTGGGCACGAAAATCCTCCACAGTCCGGAAGAGGATGAGCTTCCCGGGGGAGGCGAAGCGCCGGATGCCATGCACGAGGCAAATCTCGATCCCGGGCGCGTTCTCACGCTCTCCGGCGCGGTTCACGCGGAAGTCAACTCGTCGCATCACCAGTCCGTGCTGGAGCCGGGGCGCGGTCTGCGCATAACCTCGCGCGCGCCGGACGGCGTGGTCGAGGCGGTGGAGTGGACGGACAATTCAAACTGGGTTGTGGGCGTGCAATGGCACCCGGAAAGAATGCCTGCGGACGCTCTGGCGCAGGCTCTATTTCGAGAGCTTGTCGCGGCCACCCGGCTGGCGCGGACCGAGAAGTAGCGAGGCCTGGCGCGCGATGTGTTGTAGCGCCGGCGTCTCGCCGGCTTTTTTTGCAATGTGCGGGGAGTAGAAAAACTGCAGGCGAGACGCCGGCGCTACAAATACTTGGCAACCTTTATAGCCGGTAAGCTCTTCCATGTATGTGGAGGTTCGATCCTTTGCGAGTGATATTCCGGGCGATGGCAGTCGTGATCCTGGTGCTGGGGCTGGCGTGGAGCTGCGGAAGGTCGGCGATCGCCGGCCAGTCACAGGAAATGCTCCCCGACGAGAGCGCCGCGAAAGGGAGACAGGTGTTGCAGCAAGTCATCGCCGCTCTGGGCGGGCAAGCGTATCTGAATGTGCGCGATACCCAGTGCGACGGGCGAGCGGCGCAGTTCGGGACGGCGGAATCACTGACGGGCTTTACGCTGTTCCGCGACCTTTGGCTGCTGCCGGACAAGAACCGCGTGGAATATCTCAGCAAGGGCGAGCACACGATTCTGGGTTTCCTGATGGGTGCGGACGAGCTGTTGATCACGCATGGCGGCGCATTGATCACCGTCTACACGGGCGGTGGGGGGTGGACGCTCGACAAGAGCGGCGTGTCGGACGAGCCGGAGGACGTGATCAAGAATTTCAACGAGCAATTGAAATCCGGGATGAACCACATGCTGCGCAAGCGCAGGAACGAACCCGGCGTGGAAGTGCGGTACGCGGGCACCGACTTGATCGACTTGAAGGAAGCGGAATGGGTCGAATTTACCGACAGCGATCACCGCGGCATGCGCCTGGGAATCGATAAGTTCACGCACCTGCCGCTGCGCTGGATCGTGACGACACGCGATCCGGAAACCCGTGTGAACACGGATTACATTACCAGTTACACGCAGTACAAGGCGCTCGACGGCGTCAAGACTCCGCTGAGCATCGAACTCTCCCGCAACGACCGCAAAATATCACAGACTTTTTTGACCGATTGCAAAATCAACTCCGACCTGGCCCCGGACCTTTTCACGCGCTCCTGGCTGGAGCAACATGCCTCAGAAGTCGCCAAGAAGGGTTACAAGGATTCCAAGAGTTCAAAGTAAAACCTGCTCGCGGATCTGTTGACGTTTGTCTTTGAGGATGTTCCCCTGCGAATCGCGCGGCTGAATCAAAAGCATCGGGTCCATTCCTCGGAATCAAATTACAGCTTGACATCCCCTTGCCGCGCGGCATATCAGTGCTGGAGCTACCCAACAATGCAAGCCCTGCCGAGCAGGGCCGAATCGGCAATCCCGAGCGGAGGAAGTGATGCGTCTTAATTTGTCCCGGCATTTCATACTGGCAGGCGCGGCAATCTGGATCCTGGCGAGCGCGGGATGCGCGCGCAAGACGAGCGAAGTCGATGACGCTGCGCTGCGCACGGCGGATGGGGATTCCGCGAATTGGATCACCTATGGCCGCACGTATTCGGAGCAGCGCTTCAGCCCGCTCAAGCTGATCGACGAGCAGAGCGTGGGCAAGCTTGGCCTCGCGTGGTCTTACGACCTCGAAACGTTGCGCGGGATCGAGGCGACTCCGCTTGTCAAGGACGGCGTGCTTTATGCGACGAGCGCCTGGAGCATCGTGTACGCGTTCGACGCAAAAACGGGGAAGATGCTGTGGAATTACGATCCAAAGGTGCCGAAAGATCACGCCAAGTACGTGTGCTGCGACGTGGTGAATCGAGGCGTCGCGCTCTACAAGGGGCGAGTCTATGTAGGGACGCTGGACGGCCGCCTCGTCGCTCTGGACGCCAAGACAGGCTCGCCGGTCTGGGACGTGCAAACGACGCCTAAGGATGGAAGCTATGCCATCACCGCCGCGCCACGCATCGCCAAGGGGCGCGTGCTCATCGGAAACGCGGGCGCGGAGTACCCTGTGCGCGGCTACGTCTCCGCATACGATGCGGAGACGGGCAACCTCGCCTGGCGGACGTACACCGTCCCAGGCGATCCGTCAAAGCCATTCGAGTCCGACGCCATGAAGCGTGCGGCAGCCACCTGGTCAGGCCAGTGGTGGAAGGCAGGAGGGGGCGGGACCGCTTGGGAGTCGATGGTCTACGATCCGGAACTGGACCTCGTGATGTTCGGGACGGGGAACGCCACGCCCTGGTACGACCAACTGCGCGGCAAGGGCGACAATCTCTACGTCGCATCTATCGTCGCGGTGCGCGCCGACAACGGCGAGCAGGCGTGGGCCTACCAGACGACCCCTGGCGACAACTGGGACTACGACGCGACGCAGCCTTTGCTGCTGGCCACGCTCTCCATCGATGGCGCTCAGCGCCGCGTGGTGATGCAAGCGAACAAGAACGGCTTCTTCTACGTGATCGACAGGGAAAACGGAAAATTCATTTCCGCGCGCCCGTATGCCCCGGTCAATTGGGCCACCGGCATCGATCCGAACGGGCGTCCGATTGAGAATCCCGCCGCGCGCCAGCTTAGAGACGCGGCGCTCGTAAAACCGTCGGCCGAAGGGGCGCACAACTGGAACCCCATCTCGTTCAATCCCATGACCGGGCTGGTGTACCTCGCGGTCCTCGAAGACACTTCACTTCACGCGATCATTCCTAATTGGAAAATCAATCTGCACGACCAGACCACCGGGTCCGACCGGGCCTACCGCGGACCGGCGCGTGACGCATATCTGAAAATCAAGGATGCGGGGCGGCTCGTCGCTTGGGACCCGGTCGCTCAAAAAGAAGCCTGGCACGTGGACCTGCCCGATCCGAAAAGCGGAGGAACGCTGGCCACCGCCGGCAATCTCGTGTTTCAAGGACGAGCCGACGGCAAACTTTCCGCCTATCGCGCCACGGACGGCAAGCCGCTCTGGGAGTTCGACGCGGGAGTCGGAATCGCGGCGCCACCCATGACTTTCTCGGTGGACGGAGTCCAATACATTGCGGTCGAAAGCGGATGGGGCGGTCCACAGGTACTCGGCAATCGGCCCGCCGGCAAAGGACACGTGGGCCCCGGGAAGGTTTTGGTCTTCCAGCTGGGAGGTACAGCGACGCTCCCTCCTTACGAGCATGTGGTTCGGCCGGTTCCGATGCCCACGTTCAAGCTCGCGGCTTCCAAGGCCGAAATTGAAGAGGGCCGCAAACTCTTTGCCAATACCTGCGCCCGGTGCCACGGCGGGGAAGCCATGAGCGGCGGGTCCGTGCCGGACTTGCGCTATACCGCGGAGGCGACGCACCAGATGTTCGAGGAAATTGTCCTGGGCGGCGCGCGCCGGGAATTCGGCATGCCGTCGTTCACCGGGGACATTACCTCCGCGCAAGTTCGCTTGATCCACGCCTACGTTCTTGATCGCGCGCGCGAGTCGGCGCAGGCGGATGCCGCGCCTAAGTAGGGCGGACATGTGGCAATATTGGGCCGGGCCCTGTAGCGCTCGCCTTCAGGCGAGCATCTACTTGAATCCAAAGTGCCCGCCTGAAGGCGGCCTCTACATAAACCGAAACCGAGTTACCACACAAGTCTGCAGCACGTTCTACCGCAGGAATAGACACGCGAAACAATTTGTGTGACGATACCGGAATAAATAGCAGGCGAATCGCTCAACGATTCACACGGGAGGTTTTCCATGGAACGGCGAAAATTTTTGGCTTCTTCTCTCGCGGCATCGGCCCTTGCGGTCACCGCGCCGGGGAGCGCGCTGGAAGCGGCCCAGGGAACCATGACGGCGAAAGGCCGCGAGTTCTACCAGCTCCGGCGGTACCACATCAACGCCGGCCCGCAGAGAAAGCTGTGCGACGATTATTTCCGCGACGCGCTGATTCCCGCGCTGAATCGCCTGTCGATTTCGCCCGTTGGCGTGTTTGATCTGTCGATTGGCCCGGATACGCCCTCGATCTACGTCCTGATGCCGGGCACTTCGGCGGAAAAGCTGGCCACGGTTGAGAATCTCCTCGCAAAGGACGACGAGTACACGAAAGCCGGCGCGGCGTTCCTCATGGCGCCCGCCAAAGAGCCTGCATTCGACCGCATGGAAAGCAGGTTCCTGCAGGCATTCGAGAAATGGCCGAACCTTGTCCTGCCCAAAGCGGCCGCCACGCACGGCACGCGCGTTTTCGAGTTGCGCATTTATGAGGGCGCGAGCGACCAGGATCACCGGCGAAAAGTGGAAATGATGCAGTCGGGCGAAGCGGATATTTTCGCCAAAAACGGCTTCGAGCAGATTTTCTACAGCGAGACGCTCATTGGCCCGCGCCTGCCGAACTTGACCTACATGTTGTGCTTTGACAGCCTGGCCACGCGCGACAAGCAATGGGCCGCGTTCCGGGCTTCCGATGATTGGAAGTCGTATTCGACGCAGCCCAAATACGCGTTTGAGCCGATCGTCTCCAACATCACCAACCTGATCCTGACGCCGACGCCGTATTCACAGATTTAACCGCGCCTGCGCCCTGTCTTCAAGACGCCAAAATGCAGGGTTATTTTCTCTGCGCGGATCCCACTATCCTGAATTCCAAAGTTGATGTGGAAACTCGGGGTGGAAACCCGGGAACGCCAATCTCCCGATTGGCAGGTTGAAAAGACGCCATTCAGGAGAATGGCGTTCCCGGGAACACCGCCGCCGGCCAACCAATCGCATCGAATTTCACATCGATTTACGCAGGCAAACCGGAAAACCGCAGCCCTCACTTGTTATCTACATAGAAGCGCGATGACGAGGAACTCATGAGTGGCGATGCCGCACCCTTAGCCCTGCCGCTCTCGCGCTTATCGGCTGGCGCGTGCGAGGCTACGACCCTGTATCGCGAACTGCGCAAACCTTTGCTTCGATACCTGGTCTGCCTCGGGCTTTCGAGTGACGAAGCGCAGGACGTCGTGCAAGACGCTTTTCTGATCCTGCACCGGCACGTGGCCTCGGGTGGTTCGCAGGAAAACATTCGAGGCTGGCTCTTTCGCGTGGCGCACAATCAGGCCAGAAACCGCCAGAATCGGTACGACCGGAATTTCAGCGCGGCGAGTGATGCCGAAATGGACGCGATCTCGCACGAGGCGACTCCGGAGCGCGCCGTGCTGGAGAAAGAAAAATTCCAGCAGCTCGGAAAGGCGATCCGTCTGTTGACTTCGTCCGAACGGGAGTGCCTGCTGCTGCGCGCAGCGGGATTACGTTATCGCGAAATTGGCGAAGTCCTGGGGATCGCTACATCGACAGTGAACGACACGGTGGATCGCGCAATTAAAAAATTAGCGGAGAAATGCAATGTGTGACTTTTCAGGAAAACTGATCGCCTGGCTGGACCGCGAGCTTCCGGCGGAGGATGCCGCCGAAGTGGAGCGGCACCTCGCGGATTGTTCCGAATGCCGGAGCGACGTCGACGCGTTCAAACGAGTGAGCATCGAATTTGACGCCTACTGCGATGAGGCCATTGCGCCGGGCGCGCGCCGCGGAACGCCCCGCTGGGTGCCGGTGGTATCAGCCGCGGGTGCCGTGGCTGCCCTTCTGGCGCTGTTCTTG